>DASVIU010000140.1:0-2023 GCA_036386275.1 Bacteroidota bacterium
CGGGCTTGCGATCGCTTTCCCGCTCAGCCTCATCGTGGACCAGTTCCTCCCGACGGCGATGCCCATTTCGGTCGTGTTTATATCGATAGGCATCTCGCTCGTCGTGGGGCTTATCTCCGGGTTCCTCCCCGCCTACAGGGCGGCCAAAATGGATCCCGTGGAGGCGCTCAGGTATGAGTAGACTCGTGCTGCAGTGGGACAGTTTCCGCGAGAGCATGCTGATGGCCCTCGCCGCAATCAGGGGGAGCAAGCTCCGCTCGGTGCTCACTCTCCTGGGCGTGGCGGTCGGCGTCTTTTCGATCATCTCGGTGATGACGGCGCTGGGTGTCCTCCGGAACAGCATCGAGGAGGGGATCACGCAGCTCGGCGCCAACACATTCCAGATCCAGAAATACCCCGCCTCGTTCGGCGACAACCGCAGGGGGCGCTTCCGGAACAGGAAGGACATCACGTACGAGCAGGCGATCCAGGTCAAGGAGAAGGCGACGCTTGCGGAACAGGTCGGCATCGAGGGATGGCAGTTCGGGCGGGTGGTGTTCTGGCAGGGACAGAAGACAAACCCGAATATCCAGATTTGCGGCGAGAATCCCGAAGGGGTGATCACAAACGACTGGGTGATCGAGAGCGGCCGCAGCTTCTCGGACGCCGACATGGACCAGGCCCGGATGGTCGCGGTCCTCGGGAAGCCGGTCGTGGAGAAACTCTTTCCCGCCTACGTGGACCCGATCGGTCAGTCGATTCGTGTCGACGGGGCGATCTATCAGGTCGTCGGCGTGTTCCAGAAAAAAGGGGGGGCGCTCGGCGGGAACCAGGATAATTTCGTCTGCACGCCGATAACGACGTTTTTCGCCAGGTACGGCAAGGAGGGGCGCGATATCCATATCATGGTGAAGGCCGTGAACCGGGAAGTGGTGGATGATGCTGTCGAACAGTCGCGCATGATCCTCCGGGCCGCCCGCCACGTCGCACCCGGAGCGGAGGACGACTTCAGCTGGTTTTCGAATGACTCGCTCATCAAGGAGTTCAACGACCTCACGCTCTACCTCCGGCTCGGCGTCCTCCTGATCAGCTCGATCTCCCTGATCGCCGCGGGTGTCGGGATCATGAACATCATGCTTGTCTCCGTTACCGAGCGGACAAAGGAGATCGGCGTCCGTAAATCGATCGGGGCGCAGAAAGGGCACATACTGACCCAGTTCATGATCGAGGCGGTCATCCTCTGCGAAATCGGGGGAGTGATCGGCATCGTCCTCGGCGTCATAGGCGGCAACGTCGTCGGGTTGCTCATGGAAGTCCCGGCGATCATCCCGTGGGAATGGGTCGGCATCGGTATCCTTGTCTGCTCGGTTGTCGGGTTCGTCTTCGGCGTGTATCCCGCCTGGAAGGCCTCAAACCTCGATCCGATCGAAGCTCTCCGCTTCGAATAACAACACTGTCATTGCGAGGGGCACGCCTTTGGCGTGCCCCGAAGCAACCTCCCCCGCCGCCATTGAATTTCCCTCCTAAATGTGGTATCTTACCATTCATCCCTTCTATCAATCGCACCCCGGCAGATGATCACGCACTTCCTGAGCTTTGCCAATATCAAGGAAAGCCTCCTGATGGCCCTTGCGGCTATACGCGGGAGCAAGCTCCGGTCCGTCCTCACGATGCTCGGCATCGTCGTGGGGATATTCTCCATAATTTCCGTGATGACCGCCCTCAGCGTCCTTCAGAACAGCATCGAGCAGGGGATGACACAGCTCGGCGCGAACACGTTCCAGGTGCAGAAATTCAGCATGGATTTCAACACCACCCCGGAGCAGAGGAGGAAGATGCGGAACAGGAAAAACATCACGTACGAGCAGGCGGTCCAGGTGCGTGAAAAGGCATCCCTCGCTCTCTCCGTGGGGATCGAGGGATCCTGGGGTGGAAAAATCATTTTCTGGTCCGGGAAGAAGACGAACCCGAACGTCACCTTCTACGGCGAAACAATCGAGGGACAGGAAACCAATGACTGGTCTGTGGCCGTGGGGCGGGGGCT
>DASVIU010000141.1:0-3543 GCA_036386275.1 Bacteroidota bacterium
AGCCAGACGCCGGCGATCTCGGCCTGATATCCCAGGTTGGTGGGATCGATGTCACGAAGAGTGCTGTAAACGGCAAGGGCACTGTCGAGGTTCCCGGCACGGACCTCTGTCTGGGCGAGCGTGCGTCGTAATTCCTTGTTCCCCGGATCCAGATCCGCCATCTGTCTGAGAGCTACAGCCGCACGCTGGGGATGCCCCAGTTTGTTGCATAGGTCGGCGGTCTGCAGGAGCACGTCCCATTCGGGTCCGAACCGGACGGTGAAACGCTCATACGTTTCGAGCGCCTTGAGCGGTTTTCGCACCTGGTAGACCCGCGCGAGATTGTACCACGCTTCGACGTTGGACGAATCCTGCGCGATGATCAGTTCGTACTGCGCCGCTGCGCCGTCGAGATCATAGGCCGTGGCGGAGATATCGGCAAGGAGTTTCCTGTATTCGATCTTCCGGGGAGCGATACGGACCGCTTCGCGGGCGGCATCGATGGCAAGGGCGGGTTTATTCAGCGCAGAGTAGCATTTCGCAAGGGCGAAAAACATCGCGTGGTTCGTGTCCGCCCGGAGCGCTTCCTGGTATTCGAGAGCAGCCTCGGCGTACTCTCCCTTCACTTCATACACCGAACCCGCAATGAAATGCGACAACGCCACTTCCCGCCGGAAGTCCATCTGGGCGGTTTCGGCCGTGGCAGGCCGCGGAGCAACCGCCGCCTTCTCCCCCGTACCGCACCCCAGAACGCACACGGTGACTGCTCCGGCCAGACAGAGGGTCGCCGTCTTTTTCCACCCGCGATTTGTCTCCACTCCGCACCCTTCCATTATCAGAAAAATATACCGTTTAACCGTCTGAATAACAAGCCGGCCTTGACACCCGAAAGGGTTTTCGGTATCGTACACGGTACGTTCACGGCGGAATAAACAACACTATGCCGGAAAAGATCGACATCGCTGTCGCCTGGGACTGGGCGTATGACCGTGATTTCATCTCTCTGATAGACGCGGAGAGCAGGAGGCGGGGCCTTCGCATGTCCGCTTTCGGCGCCGGTGAGGCCGCAGGGGCCGGGGCGGCATTGAAAAGCGGCACGCTGAGCGTGGGCACATTCCTGGACCGAGCGGCGCCCGACGAGGAACCGTTCGCCGCGCTCTCCGCGGCGATGGTCTCATCGGGAGCCAGATGCCTCAATCCCGCGGATGCGGTGCGGAAGGCGGCCGATAAGGCCACGATGCACCTCGAGTTTCTTTCGCACGGAATAGCGGTCCCGTACACCATCATCATATCTCAGTACAGCCACGCACGGCAGGTGGAGCTTTCCCTTGAGCAGCTCGCCCGCCTCGGGCGCCCTTTCATTATCAAGCCGGCAAATACGACGGGAGGGGGAACGGGTGTGATCACCGGAGCTGAAACGCTCAGGGATGTGATCGATTCGCGCAAGCATCATCAGGACGATAAGTATCTCCTTCAGGAAAGGGTTGTCCCGGCTGAACTGGCGGGCCGGAGGGCATGGTTCAGGGTTTTCTTCGTCTGCGGCGTGATATTCCCCTGCTGGTGGGACGATTTCACACACGTCTATTCTGAGGTCACGGAGGAACAGATCGGGAGTTTTTCCCTCTCCCCTCTTGTTACGATCACACGGGATATCAGCGATGTCTGCAGGCTGGATTTCTTCTCCACGGAGATCGCCATGACCTCAGGCGGGAGGTTTGTCACGGTCGACTATGTGAACGAAATATGCGATATGCGCCTCCAATCGCGCTTTGCTGACGGCGTCCCGGACAGGCTGGCGCTCGCAATCAGCGGACTTCTGGCAGAGGCTGCCTCCGACAACGGGAGAGAGTAACACTATATTAAAGAGGGGCTCACGGGGAGTATTTCGACAAGGACCTGAAGAAGCGCCCCTAAACCTATGATCCCGAGAAGCTATTTCGGGGCGCACGCTTGACATTGCATGACCTCTTTGATACATTAACCATAGTCGCCACCACACGTAAAGGAGAGTACCGATGAGTAACGACCCACAGAGTGCCCGTCACCTGAGCTTTTTCCTTATCCCGGCCACTTTTGCTCTGGGTCTGGCCGTGGTTGCAGTGGGGTGCGGATCTTCGGAGGAAGAGACCGAGAGCTGGGAAACCACGCCGGCCGTCTCCGCTACCGCCACTCCTGAAGTAAAACCCGACAGCATGAAGAACGAGAACCGGCGGGTTAAGGACCAGTTGGACGCGCTCGCCGCTGAGAACAGGACCCTGACCGCGCGCAACGCGGAACTCGAGACGAAACTGAATGAGGCGACTGCGGCGGCAAAGGCGCCCACACCCGCAATGACGACCGCCCCGATAGGGGACGTCAACGGAGCGTACAACACGGCGCTGGGTGAATTCAGGAGGAGAAACTTCCAGGAAGCGGCAAACCAGTTCGAGGCGATACTGAATTCCGGAACAGACAAGCTCGCACCCAACTGCCACTACTGGATCGGCGAGTCATTCTACGGAATGAAGAAATACGACGATGCAATAAAGCACTTCGAGACCGTCCTGGGCTACACGGGATCGGGGAAACGGCCGTACGCGCAGCTCATGATCGGCAATTCCTACTCTGCGCTCGGCGACAAGGCCGCGGCGAAGGATGCGTATTCAAAGCTCGTCAGCAACTACCCCGCGAGCTCGCTTGTGGAGAAGGCGAAGGCGAAACTCTCCAGGCTGCCGTGATTTTCCGCCCGTAGCGTTTTTACACCGTCCCGTCCCCGCGCGGAATCACGCGCGGGGATTTCTATTTCATCCCCGCCAGGAATTCTTCCGCGGTACGGACGTCATCCTTGCTTCCGATATACATGGGGACACGCTGGTGAAGCGATGCCGGCTTGATATCGAGTATGCGCCTCCGCCCGTCTGACGCCGCCCCGCCTGCGTTCTCGACGATGTACGCGAGAGGGTTGTTCTCGTACATGAGACGGAGCTTCCCGTTTTGGTTCTTGCTGTCCCCCGGATAGCAGTAGATCCCCCCGTAGAGCATCGTGCGGTGCACGTCGGCCACGAGCGAACCGATGTAGCGCGCGCTGTACGGGCGCCCCGTCGCCTGGTCCTCCTCTTTGAGCCACCGCATGTACCGCTGCATATTCGGGTTCCACCGGTCGAAATTCCCTTCGTTGACGCTGTAGATCGTCCCGCGTTTCGGGATGCGTATGTTTTCGTGCGACAGGATGAATTCCCCGACGCTTGGATCAAGCGTGAAGCCATGGACCCCGTGTCCGGTGCAATAGACGAACATCATGCTCGAACCGAACAGGAGATACCCGGCGGCAACCTGCCGGTGCCCCGGCTGCAGGACATCCTCGATCGTTCCCATGCCGGACTCGGTGACGCGCGCATAGACGGAGAAGATTGTCCCGATCGTCACGTTCGCATCGATGTTCCCCGAACCGTCCAGGGGATCATAGATGAGCACGTAGCGTCCGTGCGGGTAGTCATCCGGGATCTGCAGGATATCCTCGTTCTCCTCGGACGCCATGACGCAGAGGTCCCCGCCATGGTCCATCGCCTTGTAGATCGTCTGGTC
>DASVIU010000142.1:0-1725 GCA_036386275.1 Bacteroidota bacterium
CATCACTGCACGGCGGATCACCGTCTCCACGGCGGGGAGGGTGGAGGAAATTCGCAGAATGGCCGACGAGAAGCAGCGGATCAATCTTGCGGTCTCCCTCCACAGCGCGGTGGATGAGACCCGCACACGGCTGATGCCCATGAACAGGAAGTTCGGCCTCCCGGCGCTGATGAAGGCCGTGGAGTACTATTACCGGAAAACAAAGCAGCGCCTCACCTACGAGGTCATATTCTTCGATGGAGTCAATGATACTCCGGCGCACGTCACGCGGCTGATCGCGCTGGCGCGGAGGGTCCCGTCGAAGATCAATATCATACCGTTTCACCCGATCGCTTTCACGCACCCCGCGGGGTTTGCCGCGTCGCTCGTCCCCTCCCCGCGTACCGGGGAAATCGCCGGGGAACTCCGCAGGGCGCACCTGACAGTGATGGTACGCACCAGCGCCGGGGAGGACATAGATGCAGCCTGCGGGCAGCTGGCCCTCAGTACTGAAAGCCGGGGGGCGGGGCGGACTCGCAAGGCTGCAGCAGCTGTCTGAACGCGATCGCTTAACCACACATCACACGAGGATCCATACCACATGCGTGTTCTTCTTTTCGGACCGCCGGGAGTGGGGAAGGGAACACAGGCAAAAATGCTCTCCGAAGAACTGGGCGTCCCCCACATCTCCACGGGAGACATACTGCGCGCGGCCGTTGTCGAAGGGACGGATCTCGGGAAGCAGGCAAAGGCGGTCATGGAAAACGGGCGACTGGTCCCGGACGACATCATGATCGGCATCGTGCGCGACGTCCTGGCCACCGGACGGGCGGCGGGCGGCTTCATCCTCGACGGATTTCCGCGCACGCTCCCCCAGGCGAAGGCGCTCTCCAGTATTTTCGAGGATCTGAACATCCGTGAATTCAAGGTGGTCGAAATCAGCGCGGACGACGAAGAGATCATCCGCCGCCTGTCAAACCGCTTCGTCTGCCCGAAGGACGGACACATATACAACGCGGAGACTGACGGTCTCGCCAGGGGGTCGCCCTGTCCGCTCTGCGGCACGCCCCTCTCGCAGCGTGACGACGACAGGGAAGAGACCGTGCGGGAGCGGCTGAAGGTTTACCACAAGACCACGGCGCCGATAATCCATTACTACACTTCGAGCGGCGTTGTTCTCAGTGTTGACGGAACAGGGTCCATCGACGTCGTCAACCGGGAAATAAAACTCATGCTGCAAGATTCGCATCCGGCGTGACTCCTCCCGGGGGAAAGCGGCCGCTGGTCGTGGCCCACCGGGGCAGCTCGGGATCCGCTCCCGAGAATACAATGGCGGCATTTCATCTTGCGGTCTCCGCTGGCGCGGATATGATCGAATTCGACGTGCGTATGACCCGCGACTTCGAGCTTGTGGTGCACCATGACCGGAGTCTCGGCAGGACGTCCGACGGCAGCGGCCGGATCTGGGATCTGACGCTCGACGAGCTGCGGAATACCGATGCGGGCTCGTGGCATTCAAAGAAGTTCGCCGGTGAACGGATCCCCACGCTCCGCGAAGTGCTCGAAGGACTCCCGGTGTCCGTCGGCCTCGATATCGAAGTGAAGACCGACGGCGACAGACGCGGGGGGATTGCCCTGCCGGAATCGGTACTGCTCCTCGTGAGGGAAGCCCGCCGGGAAGGCACCGTCGTCGTCTCCTCGTTCGACCACAAGTTTCTCCACCGCCTCCACCATCTCGATCCATCG
>DASVIU010000143.1:0-2166 GCA_036386275.1 Bacteroidota bacterium
GAAGACGCGGGCGATATTATCGAGGACCAGTACAAGCAGATGGCACTGGTAACAGACACACATACCGACGCTTTTCCCATGGATTTGCAGGTCCTGGAGAATGCCGTGGGAGCCCCGCAGCGAATTTATGTAAGCGTGAAGGATAATTCCGGGGGCTCGCGGATTTGCGTCGGATATGTCTACAGTGCTTACGAATTTGCACAGCCCTTGAGCAACCGCCTCACGGACGAACAGTGGAGAGGGATGGTGTACGCAAAGAACCGGAAGGGAGTGGAGTCAAAAGAGCCGGCATGGGCACGCGGGCTTCGTTCTACAGTGAGACGTTGAGGAGAGGCATATACATACTTATTGGCGGCTCGACGTTCTGTCTTTCCGCGTTTACGGCAATTGCACCATCGGGTGGGGGTCCGGCTTTAAGGCCAGGATTCGGAAATCCCGCGGAGATTCGATCACGCCCGTTTTATCTCCCCTGCCAGTACTCATCGTTTGCCGACGATACAGCGCTTTACGCCGTCGCGTACAGGAGCGCAGAAGAATTGATTGGCGGAACGAGAGCGGCCCGAGGGGCGGGCGTTAGTTCCAACGGGGAGGCTGAGCGGAGCGGAAGGATAGCGGCCGGAACGATCTCACACCACCTGTTTATCAGGAACCTGATCGCGGAGTATTTCATCGGGCTTGCCCGGTACGTCCACCCGAAGAGGATCATCGTCATCGGGCCAAATCATCACGCACGGGGACACTCCCCTATCGCTCTCTCCCAGCTCGGGTGGAAAACCCCGTTCGGGTTCGTCGAACCGGATATGGATGCAATCAGGAAAATATCCAGCAGCGGTTTCGCCTCTGTCGAAGAAGAGCCGTTCGTCAACGAGCACTCGATCGGAGCCCTCGTTCCGTTCATAGGGCGGACATTCCCCGGCGCCCACATCGTTCCGATCATATTCAAAAAGGTGACAAAGAGTCAGGACTGCATAAAGCTCGCGGGCGTGATTGCCGGACTCATGGACAGCACGCTTGTACTGGCGAGCCTGGACTTTTCGCACTACAAGACGAGCAAAGAAGCGGAAAAGGAGGATGTGGCGAGCCTGGATGTCCTTCGCTCACTGTCGAAGGAGCGGGTCGATGAGGCGTTTGTCGATTCACGACCGGCGTTGCTGACGCTCATCTCGCTCTGCAGGAATATCGGCGCATTGAGGGTCGAGGTGGTGCAGCATACGAACTCCGGGATCCTGTCGCACGACCCCCGTGTCGCCTGCACGAGCTATATCAACACGTTCATCAGGAATTAGCCGGGAAAACAGACCCGCCGGAAAAAGGAATGCTCCCATTGCAATATCCCAGAAAACCTCCATCCCCCTTGCAGGATCTGCAGATACGCGGAAACGGCTCAATCTTGCTCAGAAACAGGATTATCCAAGGCATTGTGACTTGTTATAAGTCACATACGTTTTAAGTCGAAATTGATAGCCATCACACAGTGCTTTTCAGGTATTCGTTAGAATGACACAGCTTTGGGAAGGGAACGGGCAGGGAGCATCGCGATCGGGACAGAGAATCCAGGGAGAGCAACGGTATGGGAATCGGAATCAGGCACCAATTGAAAAGAGCGGCACGGACGGTGAGCGCGCTCGCCCTTGCCCTATGCTCGTTCAACTGCATAAACAAACCTCTCGAGCCGGTCGCACCGACATGGGAGACGCAAATGACTGCTCCCATTTCCATCAGATCGTACACGCTGGCCGATCTCGTACCCAGGAATTCCAACTTCATCGCGAACACCCAGGGGGTGGCCTTCCCTCCCACATTCTCGCCTACCGGGGAGCTGTTTTCGGACACAGTATCTATCGGAGATACTTCGGGATCCGGCCAGGGGCATACGCTCGTCGACCAGAAAACCGCGGGGGATTTCAACAGCATAAAGATCCATGTCGTGGCAGACAATGGCATCCCCCTGCAGGTTGCCCTGAAGCTGCAGTTCCTGGACATGGCGAAGAGGCAGCTCATCAACATTCCGCAAACGGCGGGGGACTCGATCACCGTCCCCGCCCCGGCTCTCCTCGGGGGAACCGTTCAGTCTCCTTCGCATACGGAGAGAGTCATAGAGCTGGCTGACACAGAAATCCAGCAGTTCAACCGCGCCTATTCGCTCGTCTACTTTCTCCACATCTC
>DASVIU010000144.1:0-3543 GCA_036386275.1 Bacteroidota bacterium
CATCCAGGCGTTTGTCACTATGATGAAGTATCCCGAAATCCACGATCCGAGGAACACCATGAACGCCGACAGGAAGTGCAGCCTCGGGCCGAGTTTCTTTTCACCGAAGAGAAACAATCCCAGGAAACTGGACTCCAGGAAGAATGCGAACACTCCTTCCATGGCGAGCGTCTGCCCGATGACTCCCCCCGCATATGTGGAAAAGCGGGCCCAGTTCGTGCCGAACTGGAATTCCATCGGTATCCCTGTCACCACGCCGACCGCGAAGTTGATTGCGAATATCTTCCCCCAGAACTTCGCGCTGCTATTGTACAGCTCGTTGCCGGTGCGGAGTGAAATCCATTTCATGATGACGATGAGCAGCCCGAGGCCCATCGTGAGCTGGGGGAAGAGGTAGTGGTACGAAGCGGTAAATGCAAATTGCAGTCTGTGGAGGAGGAGAGCGTCTTCCATAAGAGGGGTCCTTTCAGGTCGATCGGTGTATAATATAGCAAAACAACGCCGGTTTTGCTATATTCATCCGATGGCGCATTCGCAGGCACCCCCACTTCCCTGGATCTGAGATTGCGCATGAAAGCACCGGAAGTCATAGAGTCGTCAAGGCTTCTCTTCCGGCGTCCGGCTGTTGCCGATGCTGAAGAGATTTTTTCCCGGTACGCCAGCGACCCGGAAGTCACGCGCTATATGAGTTTCCGCAGGCATGAATCCCTTCAGGAGACCCGTCAGTTCATCTCCTGGAGCGATGCTGAATGGGAACGCTGGCCGGCCGGGCCCTACCTGATACGATTGCGGTCGGATAGCAGGCTCGTCGGGAGCACCGGTCTCTCGTTCGAAACGCCGTACAGAGCGATGACCGGCTATGTGTTTGCCAGGGACGCCTGGGGATTGGGCTACGCGAGTGAAGCCCTCCGGACGATGGTTGCCACCGCCTCTTCCGTTGGGGTAAGGCGTCTCTACGCGGACTGCCACACCGGGCATGAGGGGTCCAGGCGGGTCCTCGAGAAGGGGGGGTTCACCCGTGAAGGTGTCCTTCGCAAGTACATGGAGTTCCCCAATCTCGCCCCCGGGGAACCTGCTGACGTGTTTTGCTATTCGCTGATTCTCTAGCCGTGATTGTAATCGTTGCGATCTCTCCGTATGTTCACTCGTGGATCTGGTCCTCTGGCCGGTCTGCTTCACACATGGGAGGCGGTGTAACATGGAACACCTGACGGCGCTGATATGCCTTCTCTTCATCCTCTTCCCCGGAGAACTCCCTGCCGGGCCGCCCCCGGCGTTCAAGACGGGGTACGTCCCCGTCGGCAGGTATTCTCTCTATTATGAGGAGACCGGGAAGGGGGATCCGCTGATCCTGATTCACGGCGGGCTCCTCGACAGGAGAATGTGGGACGGTCAGTTCGAGCTCTTCAGTCGCTGGTCGCGTGTCATACGGTATGACAACAGGAATCACGGGCTCTCGCGGGGCCTCCCTGACACTTTTTCATATCACGAGGACCTGAACAGGCTCATGGAAGCGCTCGGGATTCAGCGGGCGAGGCTTGTCGGCCTCTCGCTCGGTGGGGCCATCGCGATTGATTTCGCGCTGGCGCATCCCGAAAAGGTAAGCGCACTTGTCCTTGTCTCCTCCGGCTTGTCGGGGTATGAATTCCGTGATTCCACGCTGAAAGCAAATGAGAAGAAGCAGGCTGATGCGGCTGCGAGGAAGGACATGAATGCGTACGTAGAATACTTCCAGCGCTCGTGGACAGACGGTCCGCACCGGACGCCCGAGCAGGTGAATCGTGATGTCCGCCAGAAGGTGCGGGACATGTGTAAGGCCACGCTCAGCAAACCGGAACCCGACAACACGACGGTCCCGCTGCAGCCTCCCGCGCTCGGGCGTCTTTCGTCGATCCACATCCCGACACTGTTTGTCCTTGGCGACCTTGACATGCCCGGCATACAGGAAATCTCCGGCCTGGTTGTCAAGGGGATACCCGGGTCCAGGAAAGTCGTCATCAAGGGGGCCGCGCACATGGTGAACATGGAAAAGCCCGAGGAATTCAACGAGGTCGTCGGCGAATTCCTTTCCAGATAATATGTGAGCAGGAGACCATTCCGATGCCCCCCATCACGCTTACAGCCGGACAGATCGCATTCTTCCACGATCGCGGCTACCTTGCCATCCCCGGACTTACGAGCGACGAAGACGTTGCCACCCTCAGGAAGTCCTACGACCGGATATTCTCCGAGCGTGCAGGGAGGGAGCTGGGAGACCATTTCGACCTGGCCGGGCGTGACGAACAGGCAGGGAAGGAGACTCTCCCGCAAATCCTCCATCCCGCAAAGTACGCTCCCGAAATGAATGAATCGGAGCTTCTTCGCAACGGTACCAGTGTGGCGAAACAGCTCCTCGGTCCGGACCCTACGTGCGAGATTGCGCATGCCATATTCAAACCCGCCGGTTTCGGCGCCGAGACTCCCTGGCACCAGGACGCCGCCTACTGGGCCCCCGACATGCTCTATGCGGCGGTGAGCATCTGGGTGCCGCTCCAGGAGGCCACCGAAGAGAACGGCTGTATGCAATTTGTCCCTGCGAGCCACACGCTGGACGTTGTCCGGCACCGGAGCATCAACGACGACCCGCGCATACACGGCCTGGAGCTTCACTCCGATGAGAAGGGGCGCGTCCGTGAATTCGTCAGTTGTCCCCTCCCTCCCGGGGGCGCGACATTCCACGGTCCGTACATGCTCCATCACACAGGTCCCAATCGTTCGCAGACTCCCCGCCGCGCGCTGATTCTCAACGCCGGACTCCCCCCGAAAAGACGTGAGTCTCCGCTCCGGTTCCCCTGGATGGAGGGAAAGGTCACGGCCCGCGCTGAGCGCGCGAAGGCTTCGGAGGAAAAAGGACTTGATCCCGGCGCTCCCCCGACGGGCGCCGTCCCGCGCAGCACTACACGCTGATTGGAACGGACCAGAATATGACATTTCGAAATCTGTAAGAGATCAACAGTGAGAAGGAACGGTGGATGTTTCATCGGTGAAATTTCCGCACCGTGCTCTGGACGATCTGACCCTGGGGCAGTGGTGCGCCTTCTTCGGAGCACATGAAGCACGGCATCTCGGCCAGATCCGTTCGGTGATCTCATCAGCCGGGTATCCGCGCTGACATTCGGTCTGTGACAATCGCATGAGGGATTCTATGACCGCATATATGATTCTCGCTTTAGTGGGACTTGCAGCGCCGTTCCCGCCGCTTGCCGGCGATCCCCAGTCTCTCCCTCTGCAGGCTGTCAGGTCGGTCGATCTTCCCCGATATTGCGGGACATGGTACGAGATCGCGCGCTTCCCGAACCGTTTCCAGAAGGAGTGCGTCAGTAATGTGACTGCCACATACACACTCCTGGACGACGGCACTATCAGGGTCGTCAACCGCTGCCGCAGGGCGAACGGGGACACGTCGGAAGCGGAGGGGAAGGCGCGGAGGAAGAGCGACGCGGAGCCGGCATCCAAGCTCGAGGTGCGGTTCGCCCCCGCGTTTCTATCGATATTCCCCTTCGT
>DASVIU010000145.1:0-2110 GCA_036386275.1 Bacteroidota bacterium
TGACCATGAAACCCCCTCCTCCGAGATTCCCGGCCTCGGGATACGTCACCGCAAGCGCAAAACCGACCGCTACGGCGGCATCGACAGCGTTCCCTCCCCTGCGGAGGATACTGACACCGGCCGAGGAGGCAAGCGAATCAGCTGAGACCACCATCCCGTTTCTCCCTCTGACAGGAGCATGGGAGGCAGCCGGCAGTCGCGATTGCGTGAAGAGGACCGCGGCTGCCGCGGTGAGAAGAAGCGAGCTAGAACGGGAGATCATCGTTGGAAGCTCCCCCGGGGGCAGGTTCCTGTGCAGCAGGGGCGGCGGGACTCTCCGAGGGTGCTCCGGCACTCTTGCCGTCGAGCATGATCATGCTGTCTGCGACGATCTCGGTCATGTATTTCTTCGCACCGGTGTTCTTGTCATCGTAACTCCGGGTCTGTATTCTCCCCTCGATATAGACCTTCTTCCCCTTCTTCAGCCATTCCCCGCATATCTCGGCGAGCTTCCGCCACGCCACGATGTTATGCCATTCCGTCCGCTCCTGCAGGTTTCCTTCCTGGTCTTTCCAGGATTCGTTCGTTGCGATCGTGAAGGTCGCGACCGGGACGCCGCTCGACGTGAATCGGAGTTCGGGGTCTTTCCCCAGATTCCCGATCAGCATCACTTTGTTCAGACTCTTCGCCATGACTTTGAATCCTCCGGCATATGTACACTACACTAGTGAGAAATTGGATTATTATCAAGCTCGGACGGCCGCCTGGGATCGGGCGTGCGGATGACCCCTTCTCCGGTGAGTATGTACAGAGCCCCGGAGGAGAGGGCGAGTGAGCGGACATCCCCGCCGGAGGCAGGAAGCGTGTTGCGCGGCACGACCCCCGCAGGTCGCTCGTCGGCATCGAACAGGAAAATCGCCGCACTGTCGAGGACGGCAACGACAGAGTTGTCAGCGAACAGCGCCGACGGACGCCTGAGGAATCCGGGAATGAGGTCCCGCATGTAGTTCCCGAAAGCATCGAATACCGCCACACGCTCTCCGTCAAGGACATACACAGCATCCTTCGGGCCCACGGCCACTGATGTCGGGGTCGCCAGGTGTCCTTTCCCCCCTCCCATCCCGCCGAATGTCCTCTCGACAGTACTGAACCTGTCCACTTTGACGATCCGCCCATTTTCTGTGTCGCAGAGAAACAGCTCCCCGAGCCGCGAAAGAGCGACGCCGGATGGATAACCAAACCGGTCGTCGGGATTGTCGCTTCCCCGGGTCGAGAACGACGACACGAAGTTCAGCGACCGGTCGAACCTCTCGATCCGGTGGTTGCCGTAATCGGCGATGAAGACGTCTATACCGTTTCTGGCCCAGACGCCTGAAGGCCGGTCAAACTGCCCGTCAAGCCACCCCGGCCCCCCAACATCGTGCTGCAGGTGACCCGATTTGTCGTACAGAGTGAGCGTGTTCTTCTCCGCGTCCAGCACATAGATGTTCCCGTACAGGTCGACATCGAGTGCCGTGCCGGACAACCGCATTGTCTGCGGAAGAACAGGCGGGGCGAAGAGAAGCAGCACGCCGAGAACCGCGACACAATCACGCTGCGCAGGGCGCATGGCAGAGGCTCCAGTCTGTATACTCAGTATGACACCAGATTTGCGAGCAGGCGGTGCGCGCCGGGATGAAGAATCTGCAACTGGGGGAGCATATCGAGCGCCACGGCGGTCAGTGTCCCCTCTCCGATCTTCACGGAGGCTATGAGGGGCACGCCGGTTGATTCATCTTTGAGATGGATCACCGGATGTGCCTCAGGGGACAACACGAGAGGTGATTGCGCCCGGGAAATAATCCAGTCACGCCATTCCTTTTCGGAGAGCGGGTTCGGGTGCGAGAGAGGATGCCGCTCGATCTGTCGACGATCACGGACGCTTCGGGAGCTATCAGGCGGGCCATCAGCGTGCCGCTGACGACAAACCTGACGTCAATGTCAAGTATCGCGCACCTGAGATTCTCCAGTTTCTCCTTCCACGCGAGGAGGAGGCGTTTCTCGAGACTCCCGAGTTCCTCCCGCCCGGTCGCCATCCAGGGCATACAGGTATACGGGTAAGTCTCTCATCGAGTGCATGCCTGCAACATAC
>DASVIU010000146.1:0-8484 GCA_036386275.1 Bacteroidota bacterium
AGAACACGGATTCCGGCGAATGGTATCTGAATGTGGACTACGCCAACAACGGCAGGACGAGCGAGGCCATTCCGCGGATTCACCTGGGGCTGACGCGCAGCGATCAGGATTTCTCGAACGATCTCCGTTTCCTGGAGATCGGGAAGCGGACGGGCATTCATGAACGCTATTCCGTCCTGCACGGCAAACGGGCCCAATGCAGCAATGCGGCCAGCGAAGTTGTCGTCAGTTTCGAGAACCCACGCAGGGCACGACTCAACGTGATACTCCGGGCCTACAACGACGGGGTGGCCTTCCGGTACGAATTCCCAGACAAGGATGGTTCGTTTGTCGTCATGGACGAACAAACGTCGTACGACATTCCCCCGAATGCACGACGATGGATGGAACGGTGGAACCCTGCAAACGAAGCGCTGTATGCGGTGATGAACGGCGATTCCGTGCAGCAGGACTGGTGCTATCCGGCGCTCTTCTGTCTGGCAGATACTTCCTGCTGGTATCTGATTCACGAGGCAGATGTCAACAGGAGCTATTGCGGATCGAAGCTGAGCAACATCGTCGACAGATCACGGTACAAAGTGACGTTTCCTGATCCCGGGGATGGGAAGGGCGCCCGAGAATCGACGCCGGCAATTACGCTTCCCTGGAAATCTCCGTGGCGGATTGTCGTTATGGGCGGTCTGTCGGATATCGTCGAATCGACGCTTGTCGACGATGTCTGTCCGCCTTCCGTTGTTCAGAAGACCGACTGGATCAAACCGGGGCTTGTGTCCTGGAATTACTGGTCGAACAACCACGGCACAAGGGACTACAGGGTCGTCTGCGAGTTTGCCGACCTGGCAGCCGCTATGAACTGGCCATATACGCTCCTCGATTGGGAGTGGGATGCCATGGGGAACGGTGGTACGCTTGAGGACGCAGTAAAGTACATCCTGGCCCGGGGAGTCACACCGTTGATCTGGTACAATGCGGGGGTGCAACCGTGGGCTGCAATGACTCCCCGCGATCGTATGCGCACGCATGAACACCGCATGGAAGAGTTCTCGAAGCTGAAAAAGATGGGAATAGCCGCCGTCAAGGTCGACTTCTTCGAGAACGAAAAGCAGGACATGGTGTCGTACTATCTCGATATCCTGGAGGATGCGGCCCGGTTTGAAATGATGGTGTATTTCCACGGTTGTCTGGTGCCCCGAGGATGGGAACGCACGTATCCGCATTTGATGACGCAGGAGGCGGTCCGCGGGGCGGAATGGTACAACAACGGTCCGGAATTCACGACGACAGCGCCGCAGCACAATACGATTCTCCCCTTCACGAGAAACGTCGTGGGTCCGATGGACTACACTCCGGTGACGTTTACAAATTCCCAGTATCCTCACACGACGTCGTACGGCCATGAGCTGGCCCTCAGTGTTGTGTTCGAATCCGGTTTTCAACATATGGCAGACCGGCCGTCCGGCTACTTCGAATTGCCCGATCCGGCCAGGACGTTTCTCAAGGACGTGCCCGTTGCCTGGGACGATACGCGGTTGCTGGATGGGTATCCGGGGCGGGATATTATTATTACACGGCAAAAGGGCTCCTCATGGTACATCGGAGGGCTCAATGCCGAACAAACCGAAAAGACAAAAACCCTGGCATTCAGCTTCCTGCCGGAGGGCAGACGTTACAAACTGACGCTGATCGCGGACGGCACGCACGACAGGGATCTTGCAGTCCACTACGCGGTCGTGGACAAATCGAGTTCCGTCCATGTGAAAGAGCTGCGCCGGGGTGGTTTTGTCGCGTCTCTGACACCTCTGCCCTGAACAACAGCATATCGCTTGAAGAATGATGGACATACCGGAAGAATGAACTATGAAGCGTAGAGTGTTCCTTAAGAAAACCGCGATTGCGACGAGCGCTGCGGGCTCTGTGAAGTTGTTCTTTCCGTTCACGGCAGGCGGAACGAGCTCCAAAGAGTCATCGGAGATTGTCGATCAGGCGTCAGGACCGGGAGGAACGGCAGGGAAGGATATCCGTTCCGCTGACTATATTCGCCGCGTGAGGGGGGAGAAGTATTTGCCCGGGCCGCCGGTATTCGCGGAATCATATCAGTCGCCTGCCGTGCGGATCTCGCCAATGCCGCTGGCCGAACGGCTCAAGCGGAACATTGTACCGCGGCACGGCTTCTGCAGTATCGCGCCCGGCGCGACACTCAGCGAGGGGCTCACCTCCGGCAACGGGGCCATGAACATCGAGATGACGGGCGATCCGTACTCGGAACAGGTTCTCTTCCATCATGAGAGTCTGCTCATGCCATGGAGGAGGCCCCTCGAGGCCCCGAATGTCGCGGACATATTCCCGCGCGTACGGCAAATGGTAATGGACGGGAAGTACCGCGAAGCCATTGAGTTCGCGTTCAGGGAGATGGAGAAGGGTCCCATAAAAGTGAACACGTTCGGGCACCCCACGATCCCGGCATTCCTCATGCGTCTTGAGTTCCCGAAAACAGCGTCGGTCAGGGACTATCTCCGCACTGTGGATTTCGAGACCAGTGAGGCGAAGACTTATTGGTCCGATGAACGCGGCGAATGGCTTCGTCAGACGTTCACGTCCCGGCCCGACAACGTCGTGGTCCAGTTGCTTACCGCCCCGGGAGGACGGTCGGTGAATGTCCGGATCGCACTGTCGGATGCCGGGAAAAGAATGCGCCCCAACGCGGCATTCCAGGGGATGAACCAGGGGTCGAGGACCAGCAGCGGGGAGAGCGACATTCAACGCGACTTCAACGAGCAACGGCTGATTTACAAGTGCCGTTTGGATCCCTCAACGGATAACAGCGGCTATGCCGGAGTGATCCGCGTGGTTCGCAGCGGCGGTTCGGGCCGGATGGAAGACGGCGCTCTGGTCATTGAGAATGCGTCCTCGGTGATGCTTCTTACCCGGATCGAATGGTTCGCCGACTACGGCGAGGACAGGGTGGAAGCGTTGCGGCTGGCGATGGAACAACTCACACCCGATTATCAGGCCATGGTGGAGCGGCACCGCAGTGTCCAGTCGGAGGCTTTCAAGCGCGTCACAGTGGATTTCGGCGGCGCCTCTCAATATGGATTGTCTTCTGAGGAGCTTCTGGCCGATCAGAGGTCCAGGCCGGACTATTCGCCCGCCCTTCTGGAAAAGATATTCGAAATGGGACGCTACTGGTTCATCCTCACCAGCGGCAAGTATCCAAGCATGGCGGCCGAAGTCAATGCCAATATCAACCTTCAAATTTCGCCCGGTCCGCAGGGGGATCTGCATGAAGGCATGAATGCCTATTTCAATTGGATGGAGAGCCTGGCTCCGGATTTCCGGGTGAACGCAAAGAACATCTTCGGGATGCGCGGCACGCATTATTCCCTCCTGCCGGACAAAGGGTTCGGCGTCGCGTACCATTACTCCTATGCCTCCAATTCCGGGGAGACGTGGCCTCATCCCTACTGGATTTCCGCCGGAGGCTGGTGTTGTCGGCCGTTCTGGGATCACTACCTGGTGACCGGCGATCTGGAATTCCTCCGTACGCGCGTGGTGCCTGCCCTGAAAGAACTTGCGCTGTTTTATGAGGACTTCCTGACAGTCACCGACAAAAACGGCAAATACATATTCGTCCCCTCCTTCTCGCCGGAAAACAATCCCGGGAACACGGGTCCCTGGGGGATGCTGGTGATCAACGCCAGCATGGACATCTCGGTGTGCCGGGAAGTCCTGGCCAATCTGATCCAGGCTTCGGAGATCCTGGGTACCGAAGGAGACAGCGTGCCGAAATGGAAGGCGATGCTGGCGAAGCTGCCCCCCTACCTGCTGGAACCGGACGGCACAATGAAGGAATGGGCCTGGCCAACGTTCGAGGAGCGTTACAACCACCGGCATATCTCTCATCTCTACGGAGCATGGCCGGGCGACGAAATTGATCCGGACCGCACACCGCAACTCGCCCGGGCCGCGATCATGGCCGACAGGAGGCGTGTGCCGGAGAGGCTCGCGGCTCATGGCCGCTGCCATCGCGCCTTGGTCGGGGCGCGGCTCAAAGACAGCTTCATGGTGGACACAGAGCTGCGGCAACTGATTGAACAGGGCTACGTCGGCACCACACTCAGGTGCTCTCACGACCCCTACGCGTGGCCCATGCCGGACGCACAGGGCGGGATTCAAACGATAATGATGGAAATGCTGGCCTACTCGCGCCCCGGTGTGATTGAGGTGCTTCCCGCCCTCCCACCCTCATTGGTAAGGGGATCGATACGTGGGATGCTGGCCCGTACATTCGCGAGGATCGATAAACTGACCTGGGACATGGAAACCCGGACCGTGGACGTTACGATCACATCGGTGAGGAAGCAGGACATTACGTTAATCGCCCGGCATGGAATCGAGGAGATCTCCGCACCCGCGGGCGTACTGGCGGCGGCGCTCAGGCAGGGCACGGCAGACTGCGACCTGCACTTGCCGGAGAAAAAACCGGTGGAATTACATCTGAAGATCGGACGGCACGAACCGCTGGAATGGGTTGATCACGTGATGTAGCAGCCATCTTGCTTGTCAGAAAACTCAAAGGCTGTTGTTCGGAGATCTCAATACATCAATGACTACGGACTCAAGGCATGAATAGGACATTGTTCACAATCGCGTCACTTGTATGGCTCATTGTCGCTGCCGCAAAAGCTCAACCATATCAGAAGACCGAATTGGGAATCAAGGCCACACTCAACTCCGTCGACGTTGAAATTCAGTTCTGCAATTCCTCAACAGTGAGAATTCTGAAATCGCCAGAAGGAAAAACTCCCGCCGGCAAGAGTCTTTCGGTGATTGCGACTCCGAAGAAGACGGCTTTCTCAATACAGCAGGTTGGAGATGAGCTCGTCCTGAAGAGTGACAGTGTCCAGGTAGACCTCAACACGAAAGATTGTGAAATCTCTTTTTTAACATCTGCGGGTGAACCGTTGTTGCGTGAGCAAAAAGCGGGTGCCGCATTCAAGGATTTCAACGATGCTGGTGTCAAAACATACAGCGTATCCCAATCCTTCGTATTGGATAAGGACGAAGCCATCTACGGATTGGGACAACAGCAGCAAGGCAAAATGGTACAGCGCAATGACACGTTGCACATGATACAGGGAAATACTGACGACTACGTCCCCTTTTTCCTGTCGGTGAAGGGCTACGGGCTGTTCTGGGACAATTGTTCACCGACGCGTTTTGTCGACGGCTCCTCCGGCACGTCATTCGCATCGGAAGTGGGCGAGTGCGTTGACTACTATGTCATGTACGGGGGGAATGCGGATGGCGTCATAGCGCAGATGCGCGGTCTTACCGGGCAGGTTCCCATGTTCCCGCTCTGGACGTACGGCTACTGGCAAAGCAAAGAGCGATACAAGAGCCAGTATGAAACTGTCGGCGTGGTCAGGGAATACCGGGAACTGGGCGTCCCGCTGGATGGCATCATACAGGACTGGCAGTACTGGGGAGACAACTTCCACTGGAATGCCATGGAGTTTCTGAATCCCGGGTTTCCCGATCCGAAGAAGATGGTCGACGACGTTCATGCCCTGAATGCGCACATAATCATTTCGGTCTGGGCATCGTTTGGTCCTCAAACCAGGCAGTTCGAGGTCATGAACAGGAAGGGGATGTTGTTCGATTTCAAAACATGGCCCCTGAGCTCAAAAGACGAGTGGCCGCCCGATCCGCACTTCCCATCCGGGGTGAAAGTCTATGACGTCTATAACCCTGAGGCCCGGGATATATTCTGGGACTACCTGAACAAAGGAATCTTTTCGATCGGGGTGGACGGATGGTGGCTTGATTCGTCGGAGCCCGATCACATGAACGTCAAGCCTTCCGATTTCGACAACAGGACGTACCTGGGATCCTTCCGCAAGGTGCGGAACGCATTTCCCCTGATGCACGTCGGCGGCATCTATGATCATCAGCGTTCGGTCTCATCAGGAAAACGCGTCTTCATTCTCACCCGTTCTGCATTCGCGGGGCAACAACGCTATGGAGCGAATACCTGGTCGGGGGACGTCGTCGCATCGTGGAGCGCGCTGCGCAATCAAATCTCCGCCGGCCTGAATTTCTCGCTCAGCGGGATACCGTACTGGAACTCCGATATTGGCGGGTTCTTTCTCTGGAACTTTCCGAAAGGACTGGCTGATGTGAGCTACCGCGAGCTCTACGTGCGGTGGATTCAGTTCGGCGGATTCTGCCCGATGATGCGCTCCCATGGGACGGATGCTCCCCGTGAGATCTATCAGTTTGGCGGAAAGGGGGAGAGGATCTATGATGCGATTGAAAAGGCAATAACGCTGCGCTACGCTCTCCTGCCGTACATCTATTCGGCGTCCTGGGACGTTACAGCCCATCAATACACAATGATGCGGGCGCTCATGATGGACTTCGCCGGCGATCGGGCGGCGCTGGATATGAACAATGAATACATGTTCGGCAAGTCGCTGCTTGTTTGTCCCGTGACACAACCGCTCTATGTCGATACAGTCGTGACCGGAAAGGACACTGCCCGGGTCGCAGATTTCCACAATGTCAAAGCAACGGAGAACTACCTGCCGCGAGGGGCTGCGTGGTATGATTTCTGGAGCGGAACACGACTTGCCGGCGGTCAAACAGTGCGCAGGGCAACCCCTGTCGACATCATCCCCGTGTATGTGAAAGCGGGCTCGATTCTTCCGATTGGTCCCAGAGTGCAGTATGCCACGGAATCGAATTGGGACAGTCTTGAGATACGTGTCTATGCAGGAGCTGACGGGACATTCACGCTGTACGAAGACGAAAGAGACAATTACGATTACGAGAAGGGGGTGTTTTCCACAATCACCTTCACCTGGAACGATGTGAAGAACGCGTTGACGATCAGCGGTAGAGACGGTCTCTATCCTGGAATGCTCAAGGAAAGGGTATTCAGGATTGTCAGGGTTTCCGAAAACCATGGTGTCGGGATGACCCCCGTTGTGAAGTATGACGGCGTGGTCACCTACAACGGGAAGAGCGTCGTGGTCGCGCCATAAATGGAAGGTCGAGGCAACTCCACCCATTCATGCGGAAATGAGAGAACACACAATGAGGTCTTTCACATACATCCCGATCAATTCTCTGGTCCTCGCCGCACTTCTGGCAGTCTTGACAAACGAATGCGCGGCTGGCGAAAAAACCGGACAACGTCAATCGTTCGATGCAAATTGGCGGTTTTGTGCGGGTGAAATCACGGGCGCTGAACGGCCGGAATACAATGACGCATCATGGCTCAGGGTTGATGTTCCCCATGACTGGAGCATTGAAGGCCTTGCCCCTGTCACACAAAGGCCCGGGGACGGTCCTGAGATTCCCGTCGTCAAAGGAGAGTGGAAATTCAGCAAAGGGGACGACCTTCGTTGGAAGGACCCTGCGTGGAACGACGTCTCCTGGCAGACGGTGAAGCTTCCCTCGACGTGGGAGGAACATTCGAACTATACAGAAGACAACGTGTTCGGCTGGTTCCGGCGCGAGGTGACTATTCCCGCGGATTTGCAGGGGAAGGACATATTCATCAATGTCGGAAAAATCGACGACGCTGACGAAACCTTCTTCAACGGGGTGAAAGTGGGCGGCCTCGGTCAATTCCCGCCCCGGTACGTTTCTGCCTGGGACATCAATCGGCGATACAGAGTGCCCCGCGAACTTATCCACTTCGGGGGGAGGAACAGCATCGCCGTTCGGGTGTTTGACGGTGTCCAGGGGGGCGGCATCTACGATGACGGGACGAGTGTGATCGAGGGGCAGTTTGAATCAAGCTCCCCCGGTGGAAGCGGTGCGGGCTACATCAACGCGGGCACCGGATGGTACAGGAAAGAGTTCAGACTGCCCGACAGTCTTCATGGCAGGCGCGTCTTTGTCGAGTTCGACGGCGTGTATATGGACAGCGACGTGTGGCTCAATGGCGTCCATCTCGGCAACCGGCCCTACGGCTATTCCAGCTTTCAGTATGAATTGACTCCGCATCTGAAATCCGGCGGCGGGCGGAACGTCCTGGCCGTCCGGGCCAGGGTGCAGCAGCCGTGCACACGCTGGTATTCGGGTGCCGGCATTTACCGGCATGTCCGCCTGCTGGCGACGGACTCGGTTCACATCGCGCAGTGGGGGACATCGGTGACAACCCCCGAAGTCTCTGAACGCCAGGCCACGGTTCGCGTCGAAACGAATATCCGGAATCAATCCGCGTCAGCGCAGACGGTAACGCTGGATGTTGTGCTTGTTGACGATACCGGGCGCGAACTCGCCGCCGGAAGTGCCGATCAGAAGCTGGAAGCGGATAGCGCCGGCCTCTTCGTTCAGATATTCAAATTCCCCAATCCGAAACTCTGGTCACTGGAATCTCCCCGCCTGTACAATGTCCAGACGAAGGTCCATGCCGGGGGCCGAGTCGCCGACGAATCCACAACGCCGTTCGGGATCCGCACGTTCGAGTTCACT
>DASVIU010000147.1:0-4008 GCA_036386275.1 Bacteroidota bacterium
GGTCATGGAGGAACCCCATGTGCGAGAGACAGATCACGACGACAGCTCCCTGTGATCTCAGGGACTGCACCATGCTGGCGGCTATCGTTGGAGTGGGGTCCAGTATCTGTATGGGTGAAGAGTTTGTCGAAGGATTATCCCAGACAGTCAGGCCGAATATGCCGATCTTGACCCCTCTGTTAATCACGATCGAAGGCTGTACAAAATTGGCGAGATCTGACCCCCCGGGGTAAGCCGTCATGTCAAGGTTCGCGGAAAGGAGCTTGAATGAAGGAGTTGCTGTAAGGAGTGAACCCAACAGCGCGTCAGGGGTGAGATCGAATTCATGATTCCCGACAGCCATCGCGTCGAACCCGAGCGAGCTCATTATTTGCAGCTCGGGAACCCCGAAATAGCTATTGAACATGAAATCGCCGACAAACGCGTCTCCCCCGTGGAGCAGGACCACATTCTGCTCGGTCGCCCTGATGGAACCGAAAACCGAGGCGGCCCTGGCGATCCCCCCGATGGTCCCGTTCAGATGGAAATCCTTGGGGCCGAACGCATCAAGATGTGAATGTGTGTCGTTGACGTGCACTATCGTAATTGTCGTCCCCCCTGCGAGCATCACGCTCGAACAGAGAATGAGGAGGACCGAAGTGCGCAAGAGATTCATGAAGTGTTTCTGCATGGCCAACTGCTCCTTTCCTTGCTGGTTGGTTGTGAGTGTGTGTGGGTGGTGCCTCAGGAGATGTCAGCATGTATGATTCATGCCAACGTATGGGAGATAATCGGGAAAAGGGGAGGTACACCTGTCATGAATTTGTCATGAATCTGTAAAAGAAGGGATTGTACTCAGGATCACTGAAAGGAGATGCGGGAGGGAGCGGGAATCACACGCCTGCCTGGAGGGCAGGCGCATTGCAGGGAAGGGATATCAGCGGGTTCTGTGGAGAGGTTTTTTCGTGAAATTTCTGTCGATCAGCAGGAGTATGAGCAACTCGTGGTCTTCTACATCATCGCAAACAGGAAAGAACGGGGGTAGGAACAGGGGATGCTCGTGAGAGCGGGAGTTCAACCGTACAATCGGGCGTGGATCACCCGCTCTCCTTCGCTCCGTGGAACCACAACACCCTGATGAAGCCGACTACTCCCTGCCAGTCCATCCTTTCACCCCCGATCCGGGCGAAGGCGGAGTCGGCTTCAGCTTTCGAACCAAAGCCGGCGATATTGGCCCCCATCGGGCTGAGCACATTGTTGCTGCGGATAAATATTGCGCTCCTGGCATCGACAAGGGAAGTCGGGCTGCTGTAATCGACGGTCCAGATCCTCTTGATGCGAGCACCAGGAAATCTATTGGTGATCAGATAGGCCGCGAGACATTCCGGGTCGTCGAATACGCGTATGCTGTCGTTCTCCAGTTGCATCTGGACGCCGAAGGCCCTGTCCTGAAACAGCATCCTGCAGTAGTCGCATTCGGATTTGAGATACCGGACCCGGAGCGTTTGTTCCCCCGGAGCGCAGGAGAGGGAAAGAAACAGGAGCAGCGGCAAAGGGCCGGAGAAGAAGGACCTGACGCGACGATGAGACATGATCACGCCGCGACGTTGCAGCCAAGATCGCGCGCGTACCCGGCCAGCATCCCGGCGAGCATGCTTCTCCCGCGATGGATCCTGGAACGGACCGTTCCGACCGGCACCTGCATGAACTCCGCAATCTCATCATACGGGTGCCCTTCAATGTCACTCAGTATCACCGCCGTCTGAAACACGGGGGGGAGACTCTGAAGCGCGGTGATCACTTCGTCCCCCATACTCCGGGCGTGTGCATCGGTGTCTGAATTGTCGGTCAGGAAAACCCGTGCCGAGCGCAGATGCTGGAGTTCATTCCCCATACCCGCCTGCAGACTCTCATCCTCGAAATCCATCAGTATCGGTTCACGCTGGCGGCGCCGGTACGCATTAATGTGAGAGTTCTTGCAGATCTGGAACAACCAGGCCCTGCAATTGCTCCCCTGCCTGAACGTATCGAAATGTTTGAATGCCTTCAGCATTGTCTCCTGAACGAGATCCCTCGACCGGTGTACGTCGCGGCAGAGCTGGTACGCAAACTTTTCGAGTGCCTCCATGTGCGGGAGGGCGTCGCGTTCGAACATCTGGGACTGCGTCATGTGGATGCTCCTATTGTGTGGTGGCCCGACCTGATTGAATTTCGGTGCAGCTACTGGACGATCACAGTCCCTGTCATCATGGAATGGACCGTGCAGTGATACGGGAATGTCCCGGCGGCGTTGAATGTCGTTGTCTTGCTTGCTCCGGGAGCGATTGCGCCCGTATCCCAGACCCCTGTGTCGCTCGTCGACGTGTGAGCTATGCCGTCGTTATTTTGCCAGGTGATCGTTGTCCCCACGGGCACGGTGATACTTGCGGGTCCGAATGCGATGTTGGCTATGACCACTGTATTGGGCTGGGGAGCCGGGAGGGGAGCGTACGTCGCTCCGTAGGGACTTGTGGTGGTGCTGGACTTCGAGCAGGCGGAGAGGAAGACAAGCGAAGCGCAGGCGAGTGCGAGGGATGATGTGACGATTCTTCGATCCATGAACGTTCTTTCCTGTTGATGAATGGTTTATTTTTATCAATGTCCCTCCTGTTGCAATTCGTATGCCAGACCGGAGCAGGTGAGGTGACGAGCGAAAGAGAGCCCGCATGTGCACTTTCCGGCCGGCGGAGTGACGCACTGTGGAGCCAGCGCCACACCGGGGGGGAGGAGAGCGGGCCGGGGTGTGGCACCGGCGCAACACCGGTCACCTGCACTCACCCGTCAACGAGGAAGGGGGCCAGTTTGAATCAGGCCTGAAAATTGCATACTGGAGAGGGACAGATCCGCGTTGAATGTCAGGCCTAAATTGCGTATCTGTATGTGTCACCCCAAATCCTCCCTATGCCCAAGAAAAGACCCAGAAACCCGGTCAAATCGATCATTCTCCTCCATCTGGCGTTTCCGGCTCTGATGATCGCCCAGGAGGCTACGACCACCGAAAAACGCGCCTCCCCCCCATCCGCCGAAATACACGGCCGAATCTCCCTCTCAAAGAAAGACGACACACACGGGGCGAACATGCGCGACCGGATGTTCGGCATGTACTCCATGCATGGAGGAAGCGAGGAGTCTTCTCTCATCGGACCTTCCTTCAGTTCACCGGGGAGGCTCTCCGAACGGGCCGTCGTGTACCTGGAAAGCGACGACCTCAATCACGGTCCCTACGTTTCCAACGCGAAGAACCCATCCCTCGATCAGAAGAACCTCCAGTTCCATCCCCAGGTACTTCCGGTCATGGTCGGCACGAAAGTCGAATTCCCGAACCGCGACAACCTGTTCCACAATGTCTTCTCGTATTCGCAGGCAAAGGAATTCGACCTCGGCCGGTACCCGAAGGACGACTCCCGGTCGGTCACCTTCGACAGACCGGGGGTGGTGAGAGTCTACTGCGACATACACTCACACATGAGCGCGACGATACTCGTGCTGAAGCATCCGTACTTCACGTCACCGGACGATTCGGGCGCGTACGTCCTCTCCCATGTACCCCCCGGGAGATACAAAGTGGTGCTCTGGTATGACAGGGACCCGGTCGAACGGAAAACCGTCGAGGTGAAGGCCGGGGAAGATCTGCAGCTCGATTTCACAAACTAGGGACGGGAATGACCCGAACAGGAATCATTGCTCTCCTCTTTTTTGCCACGCTCCCTCCTGCAGCGTCCGGACAGGTGCTCCTCAGCGGGGAGACAGCGGCCCAGTTCTACAAGAGCGCGGTCACACAATCCCCCCGCGCAGTCAACAGCGGAAGGCCATCGTTCGGCTGGGACACCCGGCTGTTCATCGATGGGGAAGTCACAGATCATGTCACCGCCCTCGCAAACATACGCGCGACAAACACCGACGCGATCACGTTCGACTATATTGCGATCCGCCTGACAGACGTCACGCCACTCGGGCTGACCTTCTAGGCGGGGAAATTCGACCTCCCGT
>DASVIU010000148.1:0-4243 GCA_036386275.1 Bacteroidota bacterium
TTCTCCTTGCGGAGACCACAGGCAAACTCACCGGGCGTGTTGTCGATCAGCGGGGACAGGCGGTACTGGGGGCAAATGTCGTTGTGGTTGGTACCACGGTTGGCGGGGTCGCGAACGATGAAGGGCAGTACAACATCATCAATGTGCCGGCTGGTGTGTACGACGTCAGAACGAGCGCCGTCGGCTATCAGGCGAAGATTGTCCGCGGCGTGCACATCAATGCCGGACAGACCACCACACTGGATTTCGCCATCAGCGAGAGCACGATTGAGGCCGACGAAGTGGTGACGATTGCTGAACGCCCGTTGGTGGATACGCGGCAAACCAGCGCAGTTGCGATCTTGAGCAAGGACGATATCGAAGCCCTGCCTGTGCAGAACCTCAACGATGTTGTCAATCTCCAGGCCGGCGTTGTGGATGGCCACTTCCGTGGTGGCCGTGCAGGCGAAGTGCAGTACCAGGTGGATGGAGTTTCCGTGAACAATCCGTACGACAACTCCTCCGTCATTCAACTGGATCGGTCAGTATTGCAGGAAGTGCAGGTTATCAGCGGGACATTTGATGCGGAGTATGGGCAGGCGATGAGTGGCGTGGTGAACGCCATCCTGCGCAGCGGATCGGAAGAGCAGTTTGAAGCAAGTGCCGAAATCTATGGCGGAGCGTACGTTACTGGCAAGGATGTGTTCCCGCACACCGCGGTCTCCTGGCCGCCGGCGCTGCAAAGCCTGACCATGTCGCTGAGCGGTCCGGCGGGGATTCCCCACACTTCGTTTCTCATGAACATCCGCCGTTTCACCGATGACGGATATCTCTGGGGTCAGCAGACCTTCCTACCCACTGATGCGTCCGATTTCGGAGCGAGGCGCTTCACGCCGGCCGGCTCCAACGCTGCCGTGCCGATGGCATGGCACAAGGAATGGTCCGGGCAATTCAAGATTGCCAATCGCGCGCTGACTGATGTGCAGTTGAGCTATCAGGCAGTTGGGGTACTGAGCGAAGGGAAGGGATTTGAGTTCGGGTATCGATTCAATCCGGACGGGACGCGGACGCAGAAAAACTGGTCGCTCGTCCACGGTGTTGATTTCACCCATACACTCTCGGCGAACGCGTTCTATACACTCAGTGTCCGACAGAACTATTTCCACTACACTGACGAGGTCTTTTCCTCGCTTAACGATCCCGGGTACGCGCTCGCGGGTGCACCGCGCGGCGATCCCAACTATGAACTGGGTGCTATCATTCAAGGATATGATCTGGGGAGGTTTGAACAGAAAACCAACGCACTTCTGCTTAAAGGCTCGTTGACGAGTCAGGTGACGCGCCTGCATCTGGTGAAGCTCGGATTTGAGGTGCAGACCTCGTCTATTCTCTTTGGCGCTCCCGGGACGCTGGCGTCGCAGATCCTCGGCCCGCCCCAGTCCCTTGTGTACGAAGTTGCAGATACGCTTGCACAGAATGTCCGCACATATTATCCGAGGTCCATGGCAATCTTTATTCAGGACAGGATAGAAGTGGCCGACTTTCTCGTCCGTGCGGGCCTCCGCGCGGAATACTATGATGCGAATGCCACCGTTCCCAGCGATCTCGAAAATCCGGCAAACACAATCCAGGGTGCACCCTCTTCAGTCCAGAAGCCGACAACCAAGAAGTTTGCTTTCGCGCCCCGGCTGGGAGTTTCCTACCCGATTACCGCGACCGGCGCACTCTATTTCTCTTACGGGCATTTTTATCAGATGCCGGGCCTGGGCAATCTCTATGCGAACTCCGACTACTACATTCTTCGCAATCTGCAATCCGGGAACACGTCCTACGGCGTGATGGGGAATCCCGATATCAAGCCGGAGTTCACCACGCAATACGAATTTGGATTCAAACAACAGTTCGGGCAATCCCTCGGCGTGGATCTGAGCGTTTTCTATAAGGACATCCGGGATCTGCTGGGCGTAGAATTCATCGACACGTATGCTGATTCGCGGTATGCCCGCTTCACGAATGTAGATTTTGGATCGGTCTACGGGATTCGCCTGGCGGTCGACCAGCGCTTCACGGAGGCATTCAGCGTCTCGCTGAACTACACGTATCAGAATGCCATGGGGAATGCCAGCGATCCTCATGAGACGGCGAACCGGGCTGCGGCCGGCGAAGACCCCCGGCCCCGGCAGGTACCTTTCGACTGGGACCAGCGCCACACCATGAATATTGCGACAACAGTGAACGATCACGACAATCTTCTTGCCACCTGCATTGTTCGCTTTGGCAGCGGCAGTCCATACACTCCTTCGGTTGGATCAGGGTTCGGGGCACAACTCGAGAAGAATTCGTCACCGAAGCCGACATGGGTGACGGTTGACCTGCGCGCGCAGACACCGTTTCACATCGGCACATTCACGCTCAACGCATTTCTGCGCGTGTTCAACCTTTTCGATGCACGCTATGCGAATGGATTCGTCTTCTCGACCACGGGCAGCGCATTCTATTCCCTGACTTCCGCAGCAGATCGCGAAACGCTCATCGATCCATCGCGCTACACCGCACCGCGACGGATAGAGTTCGGACTTGGGATGAGAATCTGAAAGGCGTTGTTATGAAGAAGCATTGCGGCGTTGCTGCATTTCTCATTCTCCTATCGGCGTCTCTGGCGTGGGCGCAGACTGCGCTCCAGCCGGTTGTCCCAAAGAGCCAACGGGGACGCAACGATGCCGAACGCTCGGGAACACATGACGCAGGCAACATCCGGACGGTCTTCTACAACTACGGGATGGTGGGGGACTATCCCGCGGATCCCATCAACGTCGATCTGTCGATTTTTCATTCAGCGGAAATCCCCAAGGGATCCGGCCTGAACTATACGGATGGTATTACGCCGTTCGTGCTTGCCAAGATCAAGGACGTGCATGGAACGGACAACTATATCATGGAAACGGGGTTCCGTGAACGCCAGGAACAGAGTCCCTCCACATCCAAGATCATGCGTTTCGAACCGCGGCCCGGCTATCTCCAGAGCGACCCGACAATCAATGTCGGCAGATCGATCGCCATGAGTCATGACTCCCGGACGTGGCCAGCCATCTGGCCGGACAAAGCGAATGATCAGGACGACCCGGGCTGGGCGGGCAGTTGGAATGGATATTTCGGGAAGCGTCCGAATGCTGACCAGGAAAGCTATTTTGTCATGGACGACGACTTCTATGACAAATGGAACTACTATCCGGACAGTCGGGATCAGACACGCCGGGGTCTGGGGCTTCGCGTGGAAGTCCGCGGATTTCAGTGGGCCAACCCGCAAGCGACCAACGTCATCTTCTGGCACTACGACATAACCAATGAAGCAACAACAGACTACCCTGATGATATCATCTTCGGCCTGTATATGGATTCCGGCGTTGGCGGCTCTGCATTCTCATGCGACGGGGTTGCGGAATCGGATGATGACAACGCCTATTTTGACCATTCCACAGGGTTGAACCTGGTGTATACATGGGACAAGTATGGGCACGGCGTTGATCTCCGGAGCAACTGCGCGCCGACAGGCTACCTTGGATATGCGTACATGGAGACGCCCGGCAATCCCTACAATGGTATCGACGATGACGGTGACGGGATTATCGACGAACGGCGCGATAGCGGCCCGGGGCAGCTGGTTGTCGGGCAGGACAACATCCGCATCTATGTGCAAACGCACTATGACCTTGCAAAATTCGAGGCGTTCTACGGGAAGCTGGAAACCAGGCCGGCATTCAAAGCCGGAAGATGGTGGACCGGCGACGAAAATCTGAATTGGGTTGCCGACTACGATGATGTCGGTGCGGATGGCGTGCAAGGCACTCATGACACCGGCGAAGGGGATGGCATCCCCACGGCAGGAGAACCGGACTTTGATCAGACGGACAAGGACGAATCCGATCAGATCGGGTTGACCGCGTTCAAGATGAATCGCATCAAAGGGCCGTCAAAGGCTGATCCCGTGGATGATATTGTATTCTTCGGCTTGTGGCCGCCCGTCCTTTACCAGCAGTTCACCTCGCCAGTTCCCTCGTCACGGTTTGACTCTGCCGTCGTTCTGAACTACAACATCGCTTTCTTGTTTGCATCCGGGACGTTCAAGTTGCCGGCCGGGGCGCATGAGAGATTCAGTCTTGCGCTGGCCTACGGGGCCGATTTGAATGAACTCCGGGAACAGGTACGTACAGTTCAGCAAATCTACAATGCCAACTACCAGTTCGCCGTTCCTCCTCCAACTCCT
>DASVIU010000149.1:0-4176 GCA_036386275.1 Bacteroidota bacterium
ACCGAGACCGAATGCGAACCCATTCATTGTCCCGGTCATCCGTTCGCCCGGTACCCAGATCGTGAAATTGAGCCCGTTGACCTCCTCCAGGCAGTCGTCGCTCCAGTTGAAGCGGATGCCGCTGTGGCGGGCCGAATTGCCGAAGCTGAGCCCGTACCCGGAGACAGGGAAGTCGAGAGAACAGTGCGAGCATGGCGAACCGGTCTGGGCCGCGATGATGGACGGAAGAAGAGGGAGAAAACAGAAGTACTTCAGAACCTGGTGCATATTGTAACCTACCAAACTTGGTGAAAAGACACAAGCTGTCAGCGTCGGAGCTCAAGAAAATGCTTATTGAGCTGGACTATGTCTATCCATACCACCAAGCAATTGGTTTCTATCTCGAATCGGCAGGATACTCAGAGGAGGAGGTTGAGGGCCCGAACCTGCATCGTCCGGGCCCTCATACGACGCTCAGCCTGAAGGGCGACTGCTACTCGACCACATACTGGAACTTCGTCGTCTTTGCAACTCCGTCAACACTGACGTTGACTGTAAACCGATATTCACCCTTTTCGTCGAGCGTAAGGCCGCTGCCAAAGTGGCTCATCATGGGCTTGAGATCGACCGAAGAGGTCTTCTTTGAAGGAGATTCAATCTGGAGATTAACGGTGGCATTGGCGATTTCCGTTCCCTTGAGAGCATCGGTTACGTCAAGTCCGATGTGATGGGTACCGGCCATCATGGCGTCTTTCGTGGCCTTGTCCTTCTCCATGCTTTCGTGCTTCATTCCCATCATATCCTTCCCCATTCCCATACTGGAGTCCTTCATCCCCATCCCTCTCATTTCTCCTTCTTTCTCACCATGCTTCATCATCATCGCCGGCCTGGGTTTCATCATCTCTTTGTGTTGGGCCTGCGACATGAGCCACACCTTTATGTGAAGCCCTCCGACTGTGGCATCGGCTGTCGGCTTGCCCATGACGCTTGACATGTCGTGTCCCTTCATGCCGGTTTTGGTCGAATCGACGGCAGTGTCCCCTCCGAACAGCGGCAGTGTCAATGCGATTGTCAGGACCGTCGAAAGACAAGCATATTTTGTTTTCATGAACAATCCCTTCCGAAGTTTTTTGTGAGTTATTCGAGCGAAATTTGCGTTCTGGACCGGATCTCGTATTTGCTAAAGTACAGGGGGATGACGGAATTGACAATCGCCACAAGGGATGAAAGTGTGGTTAATTCTTCTTCGGGACGAAATGCAGCGACGGGGGGCGTCGGCGTGAAGGTCGCCGACACAGGGGACGGGAGCCCGGCTATCGACAACATGCAACGGGCCGGTCAGTGGACCAGGGGGCGGAGGCGGACGAGGACCACGCCCCGGGAGGGGACGGTCGCCGAGAATTCGCGATCAGCGGCAGCGAGATCTTTCTGGCGCCAGAGATCGCGGACGGACTGCTTCCCGCTGAGACCGAGAACGGCCCATGATGCATTCACCGCAGCGGGGGATTTGCCACGATTGAACAGACCGATCGCTTTGCTCCCGTCGTCGAGATCCTTCACCATCAAAAACGTGCTGTCGCTCGTCATCGAAACCGCAGCAGACTGTCCGAGAGGATCCTGGTCGATTTCGATCACTTCGGGGTTGCAGAGAACGTTGAGGGTAAACGGATCGAGTTTCCCCATCTCCCCGCTGAAAAAAAGGGGTGAAGCCATCAGGCACCAGAGGGACATGTATGCATATTGCTCATGCGGGCTTAATCTGGAGGGGGCCGGCATACCCCCGCCGCCAGCCCGGGCATCGCCGATGTAACCGATCTGGATATAGTCAGGGTCGTTCCATGACCCGGGGCGGGACCATGCCCGGTGCTCCGCGTTTTTCAGTGCAACTTCAAATATGCGGTCCAGCTCGATGCCGAGATCATTGGCAGTGCGCCAGGACTGTCCGCCAGCCTCTCCGCCCCACTCCCAGACGTTCCCCATTCCGTACTGGCAAAAATTTAGGATGATGTCCCGGTTCTGGCGCCGGAGGATGTCCCCCATGAGCCGGTAGGGCTTTACGAGCGATTCCCTGCTGTGGTCACCGCCGACCACGCTCTCGTACGAACACCAGTCGTACTTCAGGAAATCAAATCCCCACGCCGCAAACTGTTTCGCGTCGGCCGCCTCGTGCCCGTAGGTTCCTGTAAACTCGTCGCACGTCAGCGGACCTGGCGAGGTATAGATCCCGGCCTTCAATCCCCGGGCGTGTATGTATTCCGTGAGTGACTTCATGTCCGGGAAATGCCTGTTGGGAAGTATGTTCCCGCCGCCATCCCTTAGAGGCCCGACTCGGAGAGGGTCGGCATTTGCGGCACTGTTCATCCAGCAATCGTCGATATTCACATACTGATACCCGACGTCCGCCATCCCCTTTGCGACCATGATGTCGGCTGCTTCACGGACGAGCGAATCCGTAATCCTCCAGTAGTGTGCGTACCAGTGGTTCCACCCCATGGGGGGTGTGAGCGCAAGCCCGTCTCCACTCACGATCCGGAATCTCCGCTCCGAATTGCCGTGAGTGTTTCTGGCCCGCAGCGTGACAGCGTATTCTCCCTTCTGGGGAGTAATCCCGCTGATGATGCCGGTCCCGGCGTCGAGACGGAGAGTGGAAGGCAAATTGCCGGCCGAGAAAAGAATTGGACGCTCGCCTGTACAGGGGATCCTGTAGAGGAACGGATTCCCAGGACGGCAACCGTACACGAGCGGGCCGTTTACGCGTGGAGCGGGACCGGGCGCGGGGGTGAGAATGTAGTCTCCGCCAACAGGAACCTGTGATGGGAAACGCGGCGAATCCTGCGCGGGGGCGAAACCTGACGCAAGCAGGGACCCGGCAAGTATGATCGCAGTGATCAACCGGAAGCGGAGCAGGAGGGTCATGGTATGAGTCTGATCAGGAATGTGCACGTGGAAGCGGGAATCGAGTCGGATTGATTGTAATGATTCCGGGTGCAAAGAGCCAGAAGAGGCAGAAATTGCCCAATTTTGTACCCATTTGACCTGAGGCGGAACACTACGTGTATCGGAAACGCAAGATACGATATAAGTTTCCACTCCCAAAAGTGGCCCATTCGCCGAATTTTCAGCAATTCCGGAATGAACATTACACGTTAGCAAAGGGAGGCCGCACAATGAGCGACGCGGACGAGAGAGAGCGAATCCTTCATGCGGCCGCGCGGCGGTTCATGGAGCTCGGAATTTCGAAGGTGACGCTTGATGAGATCGCTTCAGATCTCGGGATGAGCAAAAAGACGATGTACAAATACTTTCCGAGCAAAGAAGACCTCCTCAAGAATGTCATTCACGACAGAATAAACCGGAACGGAAAACGTTTCAAGGATATAATGGGCTCCGGCAAACCCTTCGGGGATAAACTGCAGGAGATATTCGCGTTCGCGGGGCGGGAGTTCAGCACGGCAAGCAGGCAGTTCATCCTGGACCTCCGACGTATCGCCCCCGATCTGTGGGAGGAGGCTGAGGAATACCGTCGAACGACAATCGTCACAAACGTCAGGAAGATGATCGAGCAGGCGAAGGAAGAGGGAATGATCAGAAAAGAGCTCGACGTCGATCTCTTCGTGCTTGTGTTCCTCAGCGCCGTCCAGAACATCATCACCCCAAAGACTCTCTCCGAACAACCGTTCTCTACGCTTCAGGCATTCCAGGGGATACTGGAGATCATATTCGAAGGGGCGCTCACTGAAGATGCCCGCGCGACGATTCATCTTTCCGGTCAATTCCCTACTGAATTCTCCATCGAGAGGTAGCAACATCATGAAATTCATATCCGGTTTATTTATTATCTTCCCTCATCTTCTGGTTCTGAGCGGCTGCGGCAATAACCACCCCGGAACGATCGGCGCCTCCGGCACGCTCGAATCCGTCGATGTCAATGTCGGCGCTAAGGTCCCGGGACAGATCATACGGCTGTTCGTCGACGAGGGGACGCGCGTGCGCGCCGGAGATACGCTTGCGATACTCGACCAGTCGACACTCCAGATCCAGGGCGAACAGGCCCAGGCCGGAGTCGACCTGGCCAGAGCGCAGTACCAGATGCTCCAGAACGGCGCCCGGTCGGAAGACATCTCCTCCGCCGGCGAATCGCTCCTTCAGATGGAATCAACCCTGAAGAACGCCACGGAAGATTTCCAGCGGATGAAG
>DASVIU010000150.1:0-7815 GCA_036386275.1 Bacteroidota bacterium
TGGCGCCTGTGGGCGCCCGTCGGGGATTTAGAATGTCATCCCTACCGAGATCCTGTGCAGGTTGCCGATAGGGCCGAGCGAGGAGAGGGAGTAATCGACCACGGTCCCGGAAATAGTGATTCCGACGCCGGCCGAGAATCCTGCCAGTCCCGATGTTGTCCCGGTTTGAAGATCCTTGCGAGCCTGGTTGTTGTATCCGAACCTGGCCTGGAAGACGCGTGAAAGAGTGAATTCCCCGCCGACGGTAAAGGCGCGGAACCGGTCGACGAACCCTCCGGGATTCTCATTCAGACGGTGGAAATCGACATTCAGGAGGAGGGGAAGACCCCGGGGGACGATGGAAGCCCCGACGGCGAGGTCAAGCGGCAGTGGCTCGTTTACCCCGGCGTAGGTGCTCGTTTCCCTGCCGATGTTCCGCAGGCTTGCCCCGAGCGTCAGACGGCTTGCCGGGAGGCGGTACAGGATGCCGGCGTCGGCCGCGAGCGCTGTCGCCCGGTAGCCGGCGATCGACGAGTAGATGAATTTCACCGCTCCGCCGTAGAAGACGTTGTCTTCGAGCGAGTTGCTGTACACTGCGGAGAAGGCGATGTCCGAGGCGGTAAATGTCCCGATCGTATTCCCGAGTTCGTCCGTCCGGTCGAACGAGCCGTAGTTTGTGTAGATGACCCCGGCGCCGACGTGGCCGACGCCGGCGATCTCCTGGCCGTAGACGGCGTACCCGGCATTGATGTCCAGAAGGTGTTTGAAGAATCCCGCGGAGCCGGCGGAAGATGTGAGCGTCCCGAGGGACGCGGGATTGTAGAAGAGAAGGACAGGATCGTTTGTTGCCGCCACCACGCTCCCGGCAAGAGCGGCGGCCCGGGCCCCCACGTCATTCCGGAGGAAGGCAAATGCCGTCGTCTCCTGCGCGGACGCTCTACTTCCCGCACCCACTGCAAGGAGCGCCGCGATGACCGCCCTTCCGGAATAACGCCCCGGCCGATATTTCACTCCCCGCTTCATACAGTTGTGAATGTATCGAATCGGGTCTCCAATATCAAGCCGGCGGGTTGGCGTGATTGCTTCTGTTGGGGGAATTCGGTATCTTATCATACTATTGTCGCTGCACTGATGCAAGAATGGAGGGTACACCATGAAAGAGGGAATACACCCCGACTATAAGAAATCGGTGGTCACCTGCGTCTGCGGGAATACGTTCGAAACCCGTTCGACAGTGGGGAATCTGAAGATTGAAATCTGCTCCGCCTGTCATCCGTTTTTCACGGGCCGTCAGAAGCTTGTCGATTCCGCCGGCCGGGTGGAACGGTACAACAGGAAGTATGCGAAGAAAGTGGCCGAGACTCCCGCAGCGTAAAGGCGTCCGGCCGTGCCTTCTGGAGTGCCGCCCGGCGGCACACGAGCAACGTTCCGCGGCGAGCAACGCCGCGGAACGTTGCTTTTTTGACAACCATCCCATTCATTCGAGCGCCCACCCGTGGAGACTCTCCCCCCGGATACCATTCCCGCACATGCACGAAAGAACCTGTACAGCGGCCCCCGCGGGACTGCAGTCAGGATCCTGAACCGCGTCGAGCGGACGGACTCGTACCTGGACAAGGTCCTTGACGCCGAGCTCAAGTCGGGCGAACTGTCCGACCTCGACAAGGGGCTTCTGAACGAGATCGTCCACGGCGTCCTTCGCTGGCAGAACCGGCTCGACTGGGTCCTGAACGGTTTTTCGCACGGGAACTTCGCCAAGTCAGAGATCAACATCAAGAACACGCTTCGCGTGGCTCTCTACCAGGTGCTTTTTCTCGACCGCATCCCCCACTCGGCGGCGGTCAACGAGGGTGTCGAGTTCATCAAGCGGATCCGTGGGGAAAAACCGGCGGGACTGGTGAATGCTGTGCTCCGAAATATCATAAGGAACATCGATGGGATCCGCTACCCGCTCCCGGAGGATGACCCCGTACAGCACCTCGCCGTGTACTACTCGCATCCGCACTGGATGGTCAGGCGATGGGTTGCACGGTTCGGCGTGGAGGAGACGAAACGGTTCCTTATCGCGGCCAACGAACGCCCTTCCCTCTCTCTTCGCATCAACAGGTTGAAGATCGATCCGGGGCCGTTTCTCCGCCTCCTGGAGGAGCAGGGGATCGCGTTTTCCGGTTCGAGCTATATCGATTATTTCGTCAGGGTGAAAACGCTCGCGGGGATCGGTCAAATGGACCTGTTCCGCAACGGGATGTTCACGATCCAGGATGAGAGCGCGGCGCTTCCCTGCATGCTCCTCTCTCCGAAGCCGGGGGAGCGCGTCATCGATCTGTGCGCCGCACCCGGGGGGAAAACAACGAACATCGCCGAGATGATGAGGAACGAGGGGGAGGTCGTCGCGATCGACCGGCATGACGCGAAGCTGGCGCTCGTCAGGGCGTCGTGCGATCGCCTGGGACTCAAGAATGTGACCATGCAGGCCGCGGACGCTTCGACGCTCGAGGCGGAGCCCGCCGACAGGGTCCTGCTGGATGCACCCTGCTCCGGCCTCGGCGTGCTCGCCAAGAAACCCGACATCAAGTGGAAGCGGGACGTGTCCGATATCCTGAAGCTCACAAAAATCCAGGCCGGCCTTCTCGAGAATGCGGCCCGTCTCGTGAAGCCGGACGGCGTGCTCGTCTACAGCACATGCACGGTCGAGCCCGATGAAAACGAGGAGATCGTCCGGGCATTCCTCGCTCGCCACCCCGAATTCGTGCTGGAAGGGGCGGGGGAGTTTGTTCCCCACGACCTCGTGAACGCGGGAGGGTTCGTTGAAACGTTCCCCCACCGGCACGGGATGGACGGCTCGTTCGCTGCACGGCTTGTCAAATCATCACCTCACTAACCCGGAACGGAGATTGAGTGCATGGCAAATGTCCTTGAGCTCGTCACAAGGGAACTCGAGCAGCTTGAGAGGTCGAACACCTACAAATATGAAGTGCCGCTTCAGAGCGCTCAGGACGGCGTCGTCCGGGTCGGCGGCCGGAAGGCGGTCATGCTCGCTTCCAACAATTACCTTGGACTTTCGAACCACCCCGCGGTGCGCAATGCCGCGATCCGCGGCATCAGGGAGTACGGGTACGGCGTGGCCTCCGTGCGGTTCATCTGCGGAACGCAGGATATTCACCTCTCTCTGGAGAAGAAAATCGCGAAGTTCCTGGGGACGGAGGACACGATACTCTTTTCCTCGTGCTGGGCCGCCAACGAGGCGTTCTTCGCCTCGCTGACGAACGAGAAGATGGGGGTGGATTCCTACCGCGATGTGATCTACTCCGACCGGCTGAACCATGCCAGCATCATCGACGGCCAGCGGCTCTGCAGGCCGGAGACCACGGAGAAGAAGATCTATGCGCACGCGGAAATGGACGACCTCGTCCGGAAGCTCGAAGAGGACAGGGGGAAGGACTATCGCCTCAGGATCATCGCGTCCGACGGCGTGTTCAGTATGGAGGGGGACCTCGCCCCCCTGGACGCACTCACGGCGATTGCGGTGAAGTATGAAGCGATCCTCTTCGTGGACGATTCGCACGGCGTCGGGGTGTGCGGAAGGACCGGCAGGGGCACCCCGGAGGCGCGCGGGGTCCACGGCAAAGTGGACGTCCTCACGGGGACGCTCGGGAAGGCGGTCGGCGGCGCGGCTGGGGGATACATCAGTGGCAGGAGGGAGCTGATCGCGTTCATGCGCCAGAAGGCGCGGACATACATTTTTTCGAATTCTCTCCCGCCGGCAATCGTGTTCGGCGCGGACGCCGCGTTCACGCTCCTCATGAAAGACCGGTCGCTCGTGCGGAAGCTCGCGGCGAACACCAGGTACTTCCGGAAGGAGATCTCTGCCCTCGGGTTCAGGATCCTCGACGGGGAACACCCGATCGTGCCCGTCATGCTCGGGGAGGCATCCGTTGCGCAGGCCATGAGTCAGGCGCTGATGAAGGCGGGAGTCTACGTACGGGGTCTCTGGTACCCGGTCGTCCCGAAGGGGGAAGCGCGTCTCAGGGCGCAGGTTTCCGCGGCGCTCAGCACCAGGGAGATTGACAGGGCGCTGGAGGCGTTTGAAAAAGTGGGAAAGAAGATGAACCTGATCTGAGGCCGGGGTGTTTGATCTGTGAACCTATGAAGGGAAGCCACACCGCATGAAGCCGTTGAACGAGGGGAATGTCCTGGAGGCTCTCCGGAGCGTGAAGGATCCCGACCTGCACCGGGACATTGTGACGCTGAAATTCGTCAAAGACATTGTCATCACCGGGAGGGATGTCAGATTCACGATCGAGCTGACGACGCCCGCCTGCCCGGTGCGGGAGGAGCTCAAGAGCGCGTCCGTGAAGGCCGTCAGGGAAGCGATCGATGGAGTCGGAGACGTGAACGTCACGATGACGTCCAATGTCATGCAGCACGAACACGCGCAGCGGGGTGCGATCCTTCAGGGGGTCAGGAACACGATCGCCGTCGCCTCCGGGAAAGGGGGGGTGGGGAAGTCGACGATCGCCGCAAACCTTGCGGTGGCACTGGCGATGGACGGGGCCGTCGTCGGGCTCGTGGACCTGGACATTTACGGCCCGAGCATGCCCCTGATGATGGGGATCAAAAAGCGTCCCGGAATGATCGGGCAGAAACTGCTGCCGATCGAAAACTGGGGCGTCAAGGTGATGTCGATCGGGTTCCTCGTCGACCCGATGCAGGCGGTCGTCTGGAGGGGACCGATGGTGAGCGGCGCGGTGAAACAGTTCATGTCCGATGTGGAGTGGGGGGAACTGGATTACCTTGTGATGGACCTCCCTCCCGGGACGGGAGACATACAGCTGACGCTGGTACAGACGATACCGTTGACCGGAGCGGTCGTCGTCACGACACCGCAGGATATTTCCCTCGCCGATGCACTGAAGGCATGGAAAATGTTCGAGAAAGTTGACGTCCCTGTGCTCGGTGTTGTCGAGAACATGAGCTACTACATCTGCTCGCACTGCGGGACGCGGGAGGACATATTTGATAACGGCGGGGGAAAAAGGGCGGCGGAACAGATGGGGATCCCCTTCCTCGGCGAAGTCCCCCTCTACACGAACATCCGCGTAAGCGGGGACACCGGAACACCCATCGTGGCGGATCCGGCGGCCCCGGTACAGTCCGCGATCCTCCGCTCCATTGCCAGGAACGTGGCCGCACAGGTCAGTATCCGCAACGCCGCCCGGGCGGGTGCTCCCGCGGTGGACATACAGCTTTTGTGAGGTGTGCGTGAATACGCAGGATGAGTTCGCCCTCCGTGTTGAACAGTCTCTCGACACTGTGCGCCCCTACCTTCGCATGGACGGGGGGGATGTGAAGTTCCTCCGCTTCCGGGAAAACGGGACCGTCGAGCTGCAGTGGGTGGGGACATGCCTCACCTGCCCGGTGTCCGCCATGACGCTCCGCGCAGGTGTTGAGAGGGCGCTCATGCGCGACCTCCCCGAGGTCCAGCGCGTTGAGGCGGTGGCGGGCTGATCACGCCTGAGAGCGGCGCCTGTGGCGCCGCAGGCGCCGTGATTTTCAAAACGGCCCGGAAACCTCGTGTATCCCGCAGTCCTCGATCTTCAGTATCCTCTCCTTCGCCTTCCTGACAACGTCGTAGTTGTGCGTCGCCATCAGGACAGCCGTCCCCCGCATATTGATCTCCTTCAGGAGTCTCAGGATCTCGAGAGATGTGCCGGGGTCCAGGTTCCCCGTGGGCTCGTCTGCAAGGAGGAATGCCGGGTTGTTGGCGAGCGCCCGTGCGATCGCCACGCGCTGCTGTTCCCCCCCCGAGAGCTCATGCGCCATTTTGTTGCGTGCGTGGCTGAGTCCGACGTCGCCGAGCGTATGCATCACCTTTTTCTTGATTTCAGCCGCCCGGGTGCCGGTAACATGAAGTGTGAACGCCACGTTGTCGTACACGCTCCTGTCTTCGAGGAGCTTGAAATCCTGGAAGACGACTCCCAGTTCCCGCCGCAAATACGGGATCTCGCGGAGCTGTATCGACGCGGAAGAATGTTTGCCGACGATAACGGTCCCCCGTGTGGGGAGTATGTCCATGTAGATCAGCCGGAACACGGTGCTTTTCCCCGAACCGGTCTGGCCGACAAGGAAGACGAACTCCCCCGGTCTGATCTGGAGCGTGATGTTGTTCAGGAGCGTATGCGAGCCGAATTCCACCGAGACCCCTCTGAACGAAATCATCGCCTTCCCTCCAGGCCTGCCGGCCGGCGGGAGGCGAGCGCCACGGCGGTTCGTATCGCCTCGATCATGCTGGCCGGGTCGGCGATCGACCGCCCGGCAATGTCAAATGCGGTTCCGTGATCCGGGGAAGTCCTGACCAGCGGGAGCCCGACAGAGACATTGACGGCGTGCCCGTGGGCCGACATCTTGAGCGGGATCAGCCCCTGGTCGTGGTACATCGCGACAACGGCATCGTAGGTTCCCGGTTCGTACCGCGCGAAGAAGGCGTCGGCGGGGAAGGGTCCCTCCAGGCGCAACCCTTCCTCCCTGAGTGCGGCAATCACCGGTATGATCACCCGCTGCTCCTCGTAGCCGAGGTCCCCTCCCTCGCCGGCGTGCGGGTTGAGTGCGAGGATGGCGAGCCGGGGGGACCGGATCCGCCAGTCCGTGCGGAGCGCGCGGTGGATCACCGTGATACGCTCCCGGAGGAGCGAATGGGTCAGTTTGCGCGAGACGTTCCGGATCGGCGTGTGTATCGTGACGAGGCCGACGCGGAGCGAACTGCTGACGAGCATCATGGCCACGTGGGGGGAGTGCGTGAGGCGCTGGAGAAGCTCCGTCTGGCCCGGTGCGTTGATCCCTGCGAGATGGAGTGCGTGCTTCGAGACGGGGGCGGTGACAAGCGCCCGGGCTTCTCCTCCGAGCACGAGCCCGACGGATGCACGTATGGACGCCCCCGCGGCCGCCCCCGCGGCCGCTGAGAGCCTTCCCGGGGAGAACCGTACGGGTGTCCCCCCCTCCGGCTCGAGTATCTGCACCGCGCCTCCTCTGTCACCCCCCGTAGAGGGGAAGGGGAGAAACCGCATGCGGAGTCCCAGTCGGGAGGCGACCCGTTCGTACACCCCCGGGGGGCCGACCAGCACCGGGGTGCAGAGCCGCCTCACCGGAGGCGTTGCGATCGCCTTCAGGGAGACTTCCGGTCCGATCCCGTTGTAGTCTCCCACGGTGATTGCGATTGTGGGTTTCATAGTGCCGTTGTCGAAACGAGGACGTAGGTACCCGATTTGTTCTGGTCGACGAATGTGAACTTCTTCTTCAGGCGGACGTACGTCCAGACCTCCTGGAACCCCGAGACGGGGCTGAGCGTCCTGTCGGTCGACGTCGGAGGGCCGTACAGGACATAGATCCTTCCCCTGTCGGAACGGAAGCCGTCCGGCTGACGCAGCGTACCGAAATTCCTTGTCGCGAGGTCGACACGCCTGTAGTATTCGGTCATCACCTCGTTGAACGCCGTTTCCTGCTTCCCCCCCCGTGACCGCCAGAATCCTTCCAGGTTCCCCCTTCGTGTCTCCATGTTCCCCCTTCGGAGCGAGTCGAGTTCTGACTCCGTCGTGACGTATCGGAGAGCGTCGAGGGCGTTGTCGATGTCTTTCAGCGAGAAGGGCATGTCCGGCCAAACGGTCCGCCCCTTCCTGACCACTTCAAACCTGTCGGATCCCGAGGAAAGAGCGAATGTCATCCGGAAGGGGCGGAGGAGGAGCCGGGCGAACGGGATGGGGACGATGGCCGCGCATGTTCCCTCCGGCGCGTCCCGGGAGATCCTGTACGCCGCGCGCGAGCTGTCGGTCCACGGTGCGA
>DASVIU010000151.1:0-2079 GCA_036386275.1 Bacteroidota bacterium
GGGACGGAAGATGGAGCTCCTCGTGTTCGGGCATGCCGGGACCAATCTCCTCGTATTCCCCATATCCATGGGGAGATTTTTTGATTACGAAGACAGAGGGATGGTGGACGCCCTCCAGGCTCCGCTCCGGGAGGGGAGAGCACAGCTCTTTTGCGTCGACAGCGTTGACGCGGAGAGCTGGTACAACTACGAGGCTCCTCCCCGGAATCGGGTGACACGTCACATGGCGTTCGAACGGTATATACTCGAAGAGGTCCTCCCGTTCGTGGGCCGGAAAAACAACGCGGGCACGCTCGCTGTCACCGGATGCAGCTTCGGCGGCTACCACGCGATGAACCTGACGCCCCGTCACCCGGAGAGAGTCAGTTCATGCATAAGCCTCGGAGGCGCGTTCGACATAAAACAGTTCATTGCCGGGTTCTACGACAGCGACTGCTACTTCAACAACCCCGTGGATTATCTCCCGAACCTGACCGACACGTGGTACATTGACCTCTATAGAAGGAAAGTCTCCTTCGTCCTGGCAACGGGGGAACGCGACGTCTGCCTGAAGGACAACATCCGTCTCGCGCGCATGCTCGACGAGAAAGGGATTCCCCGGATTCTTGACGTGTGGGGAGACGGGGCCGGACACGACTGGCCCTGGTGGCGGGGCATGATAGCCAAATTCGTACGATGAGGAAACACGATCCCTGATGATCCTCCCACACCCGGAGCTCCCATGAAACGGATCGGCGTACTTTTCGGAATGGAAAACACATTCCCCCCCGCCGTGGTCGCACGCATCAACGAGATCTCCACTGCGGTGCGCGCCGAGTTTGTGAAAATCGGCGCGACGGACATGGAAGTCCCGTCGGGTTATGACCTGATCATCGACAGGATCTCCCATGACATCCCGTACTACCGGGCGTTCCTGAAAAATGCCGTCCTGCACGGGGCAAGCGTGATCAACAACCCGTTCTGGTGGAGCGCCGATGACAAGTTCTTCAACTATGCCCTTGCGGCGCAGCTCGGTGTCGCGGTGCCGAAAACGGTCCTCCTCCCTTCCCAGCAGCACCCCCCGGACACGACGTCGATGTCCATGAGGAACCTCATCTACCCTCTCGACTGGAATGAGGTCTTTCGCACGGTCGGCTTCCCCGCATTCCTCAAGCCGCACAGCGGCGGCGGCTGGAAGCACGTGTACAAGGTCAACAACGAGCCGGAGTTCTTCGACGCGTACCACCGGACCGGCGATCTTGTCATGACCCTTCAGGAGGGGATCGAATTCGACGATTATGTCCGTTGCTACTGCATCGGACGCGAGAAGGTTCGCATCATGCGCTACGATCCGCGAAAGTCGCATGAAGGGCGCTATGTCCGTGATGCATCCCCGCTCGATCCCCTCCTTGAGAAGCGGATCACGGACGACTGCCTCACGCTCAACCGCGCGCTCGGGTACGACTTCAATACGGTGGAGTTCGCGATCCGTGGCGGCGTCCCGTACGCGATCGATTTCCTGAACCCGGCCCCGGACGCCGACCTCAACTCCGTCGGCCCCGAGAACTTCCAGTGGGTTGTCAACGCTGTCGCTGAGATGGCCGTGGAGCGCGTCACGGGAGGGGGGGGGACTCCGCGGGAGTACCGCTGGTCGGAATTCCTGAGCGGCGGCATGAAACCGCCGGCGGCGAAAAAGCGTCCGGCCGCACGCCGGCCAAACGGACGCGGTGCGCAATGAGCACCCGTCCCAGTTTCACGCTCGGCATCGAAGGAGAATATCAGACAATCGACCCGGTGACACGTGACCTCCGGTCGCACATCCAGGCGCAGATCTTCGCCCGGGGGAGAATGCGCCTTCAGGAGCGCGTCAAACCGGAAATGCACGGCTCGGTCGTTGAAGTCGGCACGGGCATTTGCCGTACGATCGCGGAGGCGCGCGGCGAAGTGTTCGAGCTGCGCCGCCATATGGTAAAGCTCGCGCAGGACAACAACCTGCGCCTGGCCGCGGCCGGACGCATCCGCGCGACGACGCCCCTGGGCACGGACATCACCGCAGAGCTGAGCCCGTCGCTCCGGTGGCTGAAGACGAGCGGGATCATC
>DASVIU010000152.1:0-4934 GCA_036386275.1 Bacteroidota bacterium
CAGAAACTGACAATCACAGAATAGCATGAACCTCCCTCCCCCCTCATCGGTACGCGACCTCGACGCCGTTGTGGCAGGCCTTTCCGTCGTGGACATCATCGGCCGTCCCGTCGATCTGCGCAGGCCTCCGAAGCCCGGCGAGGTCAGCGTCGAGTACACGACCCCCGGGAACGACAGGATGAAGTTCCGCTTCCCCGAGACACGCTCCCTCAACGACAGGGCGGTCGATCTCACAAAGACGCCGCTGTTCGACGGCCCGTTCCTCCACGCAGATGTCGGCAGCCAGAAACTCTCGATCACGTACGGCAAACAGAAGCTCGACCTCGACTTCAGGAAGCTGACGATAACGGAATAGAATGAACCTCCCCCGCGATAAATATACGAGGTGGACATTGATCCTCCGCATACTCTTCTCGCTGGCCGTGACACTCACGCTGCTCCAGTCTGCCGCATCCGGACGAACCCACCCGCCTGTTGTCGCCGGACCTGTCCCGGCTGATACCGCGGGACCGCGCCTGTTCGCGGCCGCGTTCATAGTCCGCGGAAGCGTCTCAGGGAATGCCACCGGCGGATACGGCGTCTATGTCAGGGGACCCCGGGACACCGGTTGGACGCGTATCTCGAGGTCGTACACTCTGTCGTTCGGCATTGCGCTCTTTGACAACGGGCGGACAAGGAGATACTACATCGCCGCCGGGAATGGCGTCCACAGGTCGACCGACGGGGGGGTAACATGGAAGATCCTCACGTCATGGCGCACGGAGGAAATCCTCTGCGTTGTCCCCGATCCGGTCGATTCATCGGTCATATATGCGGCGACCCCCTTCGGTGTTTTCAAGACCACCGACGACGGGACGACCTGGGAGAGGAAGATGGAGGGGATACCGTCCTGGTTCGTCCAGCGGATCGTGATGGATGCGCGCGACAGGAGGACGCTCTACGCGGCGACGGAGACGGACGTATTCAAGAGCACCGATGCGGGGGAACACTGGCATGCGATGGGGACCGGGGTCGAGCAGGTTCTCGCCCTTCTCCAGATTCCCGGGCATCCCGACGTGATGATCGCCGCGGGGGAACGTGGAGGGATCCGGCATACGGCGGACGGGGGGAAGACATGGACTGCCGCTCGCGGCCTCGACTCTGCGACCATCTACACGTTCCGCGCATCACGCACGGGGGCCGACATATATGCCGCGGGGTGGAAGACGGGACTCTGGCGGAGCACCGACGTGGGGAACTCGTGGCAACAGGTCTGGTCCGCACCTGGTATCGAAGCGTTTTATTCCCTGTTTGTCTATCCCCTGGACCCGGCCCATCTGCTCGTCGGGACCGTCGGGAACGGTATACTGGAATCCCTTGACCGGGGCGCCAGTTGGCGCCCGGCAGGACTGGACGGGACGCAGGTGAAACAGATCGAACTCTATCCATAACTCATTAGAACACAATGAAATTCGCGCAGGCAGTTTTCGTTTCCATACTCCTCTTCGCCCTCCTCCCGCCTGAAATGGCGGGACAAACGCCGGCACAAAAGAGTACAGTGTTCGCCCCGGTGACCGCGACGCGCCTTTTCGTCGTTGGGGCTGCCAATCCCCAGACAGGTATTTTCGTCCGGCACCCGGGGGATGATACTCTCTGGGGTCACACAGGGGCAAAGACAATCCGTGCCTTTGGTGTTGCGCTCTCCCCCGGGTCGAAGGGGCGTGTGATGTACATCGCCGCGGGGAACGGCGTGCATCTCTCCCGCGACGGGGGAATCACATGGAAGATCACAACCGGCTGGAGAATAACGGAGGTAATGTGCGTCGTCCCTGATCCCTCAGACACGAACACGGTCTATTGCTCGACCCCGTACGGCATATTCAAGACGACCGACGGCTGTTCCACCTGGCAGGAAATGAACAATGGCCTGACATCGTTTTTTACCCCCTCTCTCATCCTGGGAAAAGGGGGGCGCCTCTACTGCGTCACGGAGGACGGCCTGTTTTCCAGCAGCGACGGCGCCCGGCGCTGGGAGAGGATGGGATTGAGCGTCTCCGGCACCCGCGTCATCGCGCAAAGTCCCGCCGACCCCTCGTTTCTGATCGCCGGGACTGAGAATTACGGGCTGTACGTCTCTCACGATGGCGGGAAGGTCTGGTCGCGGAGCGAATCAGGGGTGGACCACTTGACCTTCTACTCGGTCGCATTCGATCCGGTAAACCCGGATATTGTCTACGCGGGAGGGTACGTCACGGGGGTGTATAAATCCATCGACGGTGCAAAGAGCTGGAAAAGGATGAACGAGGGACTCGGCAACCTGAACGTCCACGGGATTGCCGTCGATCCCCTGGACCACAACCGGCTGTATGCAGCCACGTTGTGGGGAGGAGTGTACAGCTCCGGGGACGGTGGCGCGACCTGGAAGAACGCGGGACTGAGCGGCGCACAGGTATGGAATATTGTCATATACACTTTCTGATCGGAACGGACTCATGAGACGAATCACTATTCCCCTTATCGCGTGTGCGTGTATCGCTGCTTTCCCCCGGATTCAGGCGGGACAGGCCGGGACGGGCGTCAGCCGCACGGAGTATCTCCAGGGGTATGAGCAGAGGGCGCAGTATATAGGATCGTACTACGACACAACGCTCGCCGGGGGTTACTATTCCGCGGCGGCCCGGTATGCGCACGGGAAAGACATCCGGACGGCGGACAGCCTTTTTGTCGCATTACTGAAAGAGCCCCGGGGGGACATGTTCTGGATGTTCCCCTGCATGGGGGCGTACCTCCACGGGAAGGACAGGATGTCCCCGGCAACGAAAGCGGTCGTGCGGAACGCATGGAAGACCTATGCGCCGTACAGGGGGGACACGGAAAATCACTGGGCGATGTACTACTCGACGCTCTTTCTGGCGAGCGAGCAGTGGCCCGGTCTCCCGGGATCCGAATGGTACAACGGGAAGAGCTCCGACGAGAACAGGACCGATGCGAAAGAGTACATCATACACTGGATGACGATTGCGACGACGATCGGACAGGGGGAATTCGATTCTCCCGACTACTTCGCGGAGTATGCGATCTCGATGTCGCTCCTGGCCGACTTCGCGCAGGATCCGGAGATGAAACAGCGGGGGAAGATGATGTTCGATTACCTGCTCGTGGATTTCGCCGACGAGCAACTCGACGGGCAGTACCTGGGGGGCTTCAGCCGGATCTACCAGCCCGCGGTCTTCAAGCCGCTCCTCTCTCCGGCCTCGGCCTATGCGTGGCTCTTCTTCGGGACGGGGGAGCCAACCCTCTCAGGGTGGGTTCTCCTTCCGGCTCTCGGCGACTACCGCATTCCGCAGATCATTTATGATATCGCTACTGACCGCTCTCACTCCTACGTCGAACGTGAAAGGAAACGCGTCCGGAACGTCATCCGGTTCGGGAAGGAGAAAAACCCCCCGGTGTACAAGTACACGTACGTGACAAAGGACTACGGTCTGGGCTCGCTCCAGGGAGGGCTCCTCCAGCCGATACAGGTCCATACCTGGGGAGTCCGCTACACGTACGGACGTCCTTACACGACGATATTCGGACTGCATCCCTACTGGTCCAGCTACGAGCTCGGCATGTTCTTCCCCGAAGAGATCAAGCCCCTGATCGCCGATGTCGTCGCCTCGAAGAGCACGTACAACAATCCGGACAAATGGACAGGGGGCTCCCCCTTTGAGAGGACGTTCCAGAACCGGAACACCCTCATTGTCCTGTACGACATCGAGCCCGGGACGATGACCGAGCACATTGACGGCTTCTTCCCGCGCAATCTCCAGGAGCGGATCGTCGATCCCTCCGGCTGGATACTCTGCAAGGCGGGGGACACGTACATCGGCTGGTATCCCCTCCACGAAGGGGAGTGGATCGAGGAGCATGACACGCCGGGACAGGCGAAAAACTCGATCGGCAGGCCGGAGGACACCGGCAGGAGCAGGGAGACAGGGAACTGGCGATTCCGCAGCCACAGGCTCCAGAACGGAGAGGTTGTGGAAGTCCGCTCAAAGGACGAAATCGGTTCGTTCGAAGAGTTCTGCGCCGCGCTCCGCGTGCGGAAGCCGAAGGCGGTGCTGAAGCCCGGCGCCGTCAGCGTCGAGTACACGACCCCCGGGAACGACAGGATGAAATTCGGATTCCCCGAAACACGCGTCCTCAACGGAACGCCCGTCGACCTGACGACGACGCCCCTCTTCGACGGTCCGTTCCTCCACGCAGCCGTCGGGAGCCAGAAGCTCTCGATCACGCACGGCAGACAGAAGCTCGACCTCGACTTCGAGAAACTGACAATAACGGAATAGTATGAACCTCCCACCCCCTTCAGCAGTACGCGACCTTGACGTCGTTGTCGCAGGCCTTTCCGTCGTGGATGTCATCGGCCGCCCCGTCAACCTGCGCAGGCCGCCGAAACCCGGCGGGATGCAGCCGATTGGCTCGATCACGATGACGACGGGAGGAAACGTCCCGAACGTCGGGATCGACCTGGCGAAGCTCGGTTTCCGGGTCGGGGCCGTAACGCGGGTGGGGAATGACACCTTCGGCGGGTTCCTCAGGAGCCAGCTGGAGATGCACGGCATCGCCTCCGCAGGGCTCGTGCTCGACGACACACGACAAACCTCCTCGACGATTGTGGGGGTGGACAGGAACGGGGAGCGGACCTTCTTCCATGCGCGCGGGTGCATGGCAAACTTCCGCGTCGAGGATCTGCTCACGCACATCGACGTCATCCGCCGCGGGAGGATACTTGTGTTCGGCTACTACGGGCTTCTGCCGGAATGCGACAGGCACCTCGGGAGGTTGTTCCGGGCGATCCACCTGAAGACCGGCATCCCGGTACTCCTCGACACCGCGGGGGCGCCCCGGCGGGATGACAGGTTGCTCGCCTCCTTCCTGCCGCATGTGGATTACTTTGTTCCAAGTTA
>DASVIU010000153.1:0-9036 GCA_036386275.1 Bacteroidota bacterium
TGGAGGTAAGGACGTGGAGGTGCTTCGAGTAGGGGAGGTAATTGAGGAAGGCCAGCACGGCAACCATGTGACACCAGAAGAACCCGAGGAACCATGCGTGCGCGTTCTCGCGAGGGAAGAGACCCGAGAGCTGCACGGCAATGAAGCGCGCGTCGCCCGGAACGCCCGTCGCGATACGCGCGGCGTTCTGGCCGAACATCGTGAGCATGACCGTCAGTATGAGAGCGAGTATGAGGACCGCGTCCCACTTCGCGTGTCCGGTGACACGAAGCCGCGCCGGGGGGGCAAAGAGGCGTCGGACGATCGATACGAGGACCGAGATGATGACGAGCGCGCCGAAGAGGTCAACGAGAACGAGGAGCGGCCCGTAGAGCGGACCCAGGAATGAAAATGAGAATCCGGGGAAGAGCCCCTCTCCCACCGATTCGAGAACGGCGGAAAGGAGGACGACGAAACCCCAGAATATCAGGAGGTGGAGAAGTCCCGCGAGGGGCTCCCGGAGGAGCTTCGACTGCCCGAAGGCAATCGTAAGCACACGCCGCAGCCTCTTGCCGGCGTCGGAGAACCGGTCTTCCTTTTTCCCGAGGCGCAGGTAACCGATGAGGCGAACGACATTGCGGGCGAAGAACGCGAGGGCGGCAACAAAGACGAGCGCAAACAGGAGCGCATTGAGTGTCATACAGTGGTCCTTCAGCAGGGTGCTTTACCCGGGGTGAGGCGGATCTGGAATTCGGGGAGTGGAGTGGACTTCAATCGATCAGCAGTTCCCCTTCCACAACCGTCACCGCCCTGCCGCCGATCTGCACCGCGGTCACCTGCGTCCCCTGCACGGTGAGACGGATGGTCACGCGTCCCTTCCGTCCGATGACATCTCCCTGTTCGCCGATAATGGTGACGATGTCCCCCACGGGCGTGACTTCCCCCCGTTCGAAGAGATACGCCCCGAGCGGACCGTTCGCCGACCCCGTGACCGGGTCTTCGTTGATCCCGACGGTCGGGGCGAAGAACCGTGAGTGGACATGCGAGCCCTTGTCCACGGTCTCCGTCGTGAACACACAGAGTCCGCTCAGGTTCCGGTTGCTGAGGAACTGCGACATCGCGAAGAAGTTGGGCTTCATCGAAAAGATCGTATGGAGACGCCGGATCGGAACATACAGGTAGTTCGCCACCACGATCGGCATCCTGTTTTCGAATTCCTCGAGCGTGATATTGAGGATCCGCATGATATCGAGTTTGTACTGCCCCGCGCGCGTGAATTCGGGAAGAGTCAGACCAAAGAGAATATCGGTGTCCTTGCCGGTCTTTGTAACTTCCACCGGCAGGATCCCCGACTTCGTCTCGAGCTTGAACGAATAGGTGCCGGGATGCTCCATCCCGCACATGTTGTTCTCTGCGAGCGCGTGGAAACTTGCAACGGTCGCGTGGCCGCAGAGAGGAACTTCAACCGTGGGAGTGAACCAGCGGACGCGAAGATCGGCGCCCGGAATCGACGGGGGGAGGATAAACGCGGTTTCCGGCACGGACATCTCCCGGGCGATCATCTGCATCTGTCTGTCGGAGAGACCATCCGCCTTCAGGACAACCCCTGCCGGGTTGCCGGTGAGCGGAGTCTCCGTGAAGGCGTCCACCTGCTTTACGCTGATCTTCATGTGATCTTTCAATGATTTAACTCTTCCGCAGTCGAACCGCGGTGAGCGTCTTCTTTTCGCGGACGAAGTACAAGGTGCCAGCGTGCACAAGAAACGATCCCAACGCGGGGGTCGAGACCGCCGGGTCGAGCGTGAGGCGCATGGCACTTGCTTCCGACGACCGTTCCACCACCTCCATCACCTGAGCGTACGGTGACTTCTCACCGCGGACCTCCCCGCTTCCCCTGTGGTACACGATCACGAGATAGGGTCCATGCTCACCGTATTCAACGGGGAACTCATTCGCCGCCGGGGTGGAGAATTGCCGGACGAGCGCGGCGAGAGGCGAGACATCATCTTCCGAAAGGACCTCCGGGTACTCCAGGTCTTCAAGAGCATCGGGGGCACGGGGGACCTGTTGCATGGCATTCCCCCCCCGTCCTACTTCCTTTATCAGGGCACCCGTCCGGTGATCGATCTCGGCAACGACGAGACCACCCTGCGCATCCTGTGACGAGTATATTCTGTCTCCGGCTGCCGCAATGAACGTCAATTCACCATTCTTCCAGAGAAGATCCCCGGTGGCGCAATCGACCGCCGTGATTCCTTTGCGTCCGGGGAGATCAGGCGTCGCAAACCCGTAGAGGAAGAGCACGCCTTTGTGGACGGTCTCAATCCCCGTCCACCACTGCTCGCCGAAATTCTTCCCTTTCCACAGCGTCCCCGAACTGTCCACACAGAAAAATGAGGCGGTTTTCGAACCGATATTTCGCTCCTCCCCGACCAGCATTCCTCCCTGAGCGGGGTAAAGGCCCCAGATGAGGCCTTCTGCGGTATACTCCCAGGAAGGCTCCAGCCTCCTTCTTCGAAATATCGATGTCACGAGAGAGCGTTTTGAAAAATCGCTAAAATCTTTGGACAAGAAGATAACGATCAAATAGGGGAACTTCAACCCCGGATCCCCTATTTGAAGTATTCCCTCAGAATGGGGAGTAATTCCTGCATTGCCAGCCCCCTGTGACTGAGCGTGTTTTTCAGTGATAAGTCCATTTCTGCGAGTGTCTTTTCAAATCCATTTGGAAGGAACAGTGGATCATAACCAAATCCGCCCGTTCCACGCGGTTTTTCGAGTATGCTCCCCCGGCAGACTCCTTCTACTGTGCGGGATCCGATTCCCGGCGCGACAAACGCGAGCACGCATCGGAACCGGGCGGCCCGGCGCCTAGGGGGGAAACTTTTCATGTTTGCCATGAGTTTTGAAACGTTCTCTGCATATGTAGCGTGTTCCCCCGAATACCGGGATGAGTGGACCCCCGGCTCTCCGTAGAGAGAGTGGACTTCGAGCCCCGTATCATCGCCGAGTGCGGGAAGACCTGTTGAGCGGCCGACAGCGTTTGCCTTGAGCAGTGCGTTCCCTTCGAGCGTGTCGGAATCTTCAGCGATGGGTCCGATCTGAGGAAACGCGTCGAGCGAGAGCACCTCGACGCCGAGATCGGAGAGAAATGCGGAGATCTCGCGGACTTTGTCGCGGTTGTGTGTTGCGAGGACGAGTTTTTTCATTGCTGCAGGTATGAGTGTGATGTCAGAGATGCCGCGTGTGGCGGGGAACACTAGTGCACACGGTCGAGGAGAAGTTTGAGCTCCTTCTTCGCGGATTCGGCGACCGCGCCCGCGCGAAGTGTCGTGTGTGCCCCGTCTCTGTACACCCACGCGCCGTTGATCATGACGTAGCGGACGTTTTCCGGTGAGCCGGAGTACACAATGGCGGAATACGGATTCGTTTCATCCGCGGGATTCCAGAGGCGGCCGAGATCGAGAAGTGCCAGGTCGGCTTTCTTGCCGGATTCAAGACTTCCCGTTTCACGGTCGCAGCCAAGAGCCACAGCCCCGCCCCGCGTGGCAAGTTCGAAGACGGTACCCGCAGTCATCGCCGACGGGCCGTGTAACGGCTTCTGAATGAGGGCCGCAAGGCGCATTTCCTGGAACATGTCGAGCGTGTTGTTGCACGGCGCCCCGTCGGCACCGAGAGAAACCGAGATCCCCCGCGAGAGGAGCTCGGGAATCCGCGCGATCCCGGAGCCGAGCTTGAGGTTCGATGTGGGACAGTGGAGAACCTTCGCGTCCCTCTCCCGGAGAAGAGTGACTTCATTCTCGCTTATCCAGATGCAATGCGCAAGACAGGTGTTGGCCCGGAGGATGCCGAGCTTTTCAAAGAATTCGATATTGTCGGCACCGCAGCGCTTGCGCACCGCCTCCATCTCCCGCCGGTTCTCCGCTGCATGGGTGTGGAAGAGCATGCCGGGAAACGATGCGGTCATCGCGTAGGCTTCCGTGAGGAGCCGATCGGAGCAGGAGAGGACGAACCGCGGGGCCACGGCATATTTCATTCTTCCGTCCCCTTTGCCATGCCACTGTTCCGCCTGTTTGAGTGTCGAACGGAGGGCGTCGTCTGTCGATTCACGGAGCGCGGGGTAGACATCGTTGGTGTCCATCATCGCCTTTCCGATGAACGCACGGAAGCCCGTTTCCTCCACGGCGGCCGCGATCTCCTCTTCGTTGTCGACGCTCCCCATGTCCATGATCGTCGTCGTTCCGGACCGGATCAGTTCGGCGATGCCGGTCATCGCGGAGGCACGCATCGAGGCCGCGTTGTGCGCCGCTTCATACGGGTAGATTTTCAGGCGCAGCCAGTCGAGGAGCTCAAGGTCGTCGGCCAGACCGCGGAAAAGCGTCTGGCACAGATGGATGTGCGTCTGAATGAAGCCGGGGATCGCGGTGAGCGCGGGAGCGTCGAGCACGGTCCCGTCAAAGGGGGGCATCGCGGCGAGCTCGGGAGCTGTCAGGACAGATTCGATCAACGAACCCGTGACGACGAGGCCTCCTCCCGGGAGGACGCGCCGGGACCCGTCCATGGTGACCACGGACCCGGGTTTGATGAGTATGCGGGGTGGAGATGAGGGCATGCCGATCAGGACCCGACCAGGGCTGTGATCGCCTGGTCGACGGTTTCTATTTCGATGAGTTCGACGCCGTTCCGGCGGGTGAGCTTGCGTGCGTTACTGCGCGGGAGGAGGCAGCGCGTGAACCCGAGTTTTCCGGCTTCACCGATCCGCTTTTCGACCTGGCTGACGCTCCGTATCTCGCCGCCAAGACCTATTTCGCCGATCGCCACCGCGGTGGAATCCACCGGGATGTCCCGCAGGCTCGAGACGATGGCGAGCGCCATCCCCAGGTCCACGGCAGGCTCATCGATCCGGACTCCCCCGGCAATATTGACGAACACGTCGTATTGACCGAGACGGAGCCCGACCCTTTTTTCGAGCACCGCAAGGAGCATCTGCAGCCGCCGGGAATCAAATCCTGTTGAACTACGCTGCGGCACCCCGTAGCTCGTCGGTGCCACGAGCGCCTGGACTTCAACAAGCAGAGGGCGGGTCCCCTCGACACTCGCCACGACCGCGGATCCCGAAGCGCCGGATTTTCGCTCCGCAAGGAATACCTCGGAAGGATTCGCCACCTCACGAAGTCCCCCGTCGTTCATCTCGAAGACACCGATCTCGTTCGTCGAGCCGAACCGGTTTTTCATTGCGCGCAATATCCGGAATGCGTGCTGCCGTTCCCCTTCAAACTGGAGCACCGTGTCCACCATGTGCTCAACCACTTTCGGCCCCGCAATGACTCCTTCTTTCGTCACGTGGCCGACAAGAAACACCGGGATGCCGCTCGTCTTCGCCATGCGCATGAAGGTGGCGGTTGCTTCACGTACCTGGCTTACAGTCCCGGGAGCGCTCTCAAGATCGGGACGGAACATGGTCTGGATGGAATCCACGATGATGAGGTCCGGCGGCTGCTTCGCGATCACCGCCTGTATGACGTCTAGGTTGGTTTCAGCAAGCAGGAGTAGCGATTCCGGAGGCTTGACCGCGAGCCGCTCTGCGCGAAGCTTGATCTGGCCGACAGATTCTTCCCCGGTAATGTAGAGCGTCACGCACCGGAGTGCGGACGCCATCTGCATCATCAGCGTCGACTTGCCGATGCCGGGGTCGCCGCCGACAAGAACCACGGAGCCCGGGACGATCCCCCCTCCCAGCACGCGGTCAAATTCGGGAATCCCGACCGCCGAACGGGGCTCAGGGGCGATGTCGACAGCTCCGATCGAGACAGGTCCTGCGGACTTTGCCTCTCCCCCGCTCCGGCTTTGATGACGTTTGCCGGGGAGGATCTCCTCGACGAACGTGTTCCACTCCCCGCAATTCGGACACTTCCCGACCCACCGGGCCGATTCGTACGCGCAGGACTGGCAGACGTACCGGGAATGTATTTTATCCCTGATCATTGTTTAATATACCGACGACCGGAGAGACTTACAACCGGACATTGATTCTGCCGCACGGTGTGACTATATTACTGAGGAGATTCATCATTTCGGAAATCTCATTGCCGATCCGACTGCTCCTTTTTATTTCTCTCCTACTCATCGGTTCTGAAGCCGTCGCACAGTCGCCCCCCACCCCCAAGCGGGAGGTACGCGCCGTGTGGCTCACCACCGCTTCAGGTCTCGACTGGCCGCGGAGCACCGACAAGGCTGAACAGCAGTCATCGCTCCGCGAAATCGTCCGCCACCTTCAGTCATACAACTTCAACACGATTTTTTTCCAGATTCGCTCCCGCGGGGACGCATATTACCGGTCCGCGTATGAACCGTGGGCTGAGAACCTCACCGGGACGCTCGGAAAGGATCCCGGATGGGACCCGCTTGCATTCCTGATCAACGAAGCGCACGAAGCCGGTATCGAAGTTCACGCCTGGGTGAATGTCTATAAGGTGAAGGCGAACGGATCTGTCCCGCTCAGCACCCCCCCTCATCTTGCGCGTGCCCATCCGGGCTGGATATTCAGCTACCAGGGGGAGGGGTGGCTCGACCCGGGGATTCCCGAGGTGGGGAAATACCTGTTGAACGTCGTGATGGACATCGCGCGAAAGTATGACATCGACGGGATCAATTTCGACTACCTCCGGTACCCGGGGCGGAACTTCCCCGACGGAGATTCCTATAAGAAGTACGGCCTCGGTCTCCCGAGAGACAGGTGGAGAAAATCAAACCTGGACAGGTTCGTCGCCGAGTGCTACGACCGGCTGACAGCCCTTCGCCCCCTCCTGAAAATCGGATCCTCTCCGCTCGGAATTTTCGGATCGGACACCGCGTTTGTCTCCTCTGCCGCCGGAGAATACTACCAGGACACGCGGACGTGGCTGAAAACGGGGAAACTGGATTACGTCGCCCCTCAACTCTACTGGACCATAGGAGGCTCCAAAGGCGGGCCGGATTTCGCAGCCCTCGCTCCGGGATGGCAGGGACTTGCGGGGGTGCGGCATGTCTATGCCGGGATCGGCGCATACAAGGACGATGTCGTCAGGGAAGTCCCACGGCAGATCGACATCTCACGGAAGGCGGGGAATGCCGGGCAGTCGTACTTCCGTTATGAGAGCATCCGGAATGCAGGACTTTCCGGAGGGCGTTACGGACGACCGGCACTCCTGCCTCCCATGCCCTGGAAAGACTCCACGTCCCCCCCCCCGCCGCTCCACCTTGCCGTCACGGAGATCACCACAAACGTCTTCGATATTCAATGGGTCCCACCGCACACGGCGTCGGAGCGGACGAGAGTCCTGCACTATGTTCTGTACCGGTGGACATCCCCGCAGATCCCTTTCGACGATCCCCGGTCCATCTCACAGGTGGTTCCGGGAATGGCCGCGTCATGCACGGATACTGTCAGGGTGCCATCCGGAGCGACGTACTACTATGCCGTGAGTGCAGTGAACGCGGCCAACAGCGAAGGCCCTCCGTCTCAGATATCGGGCGGAACGATGCAGGAGTTTCTGTCGCTCAGGGGGAAACTGACAGAGATGACCGGACTCTCGGCCGCGCTTTCTCCCCAAGGAGGCACGCCACGGATGGTGGCGTACTCGCTCGCGCGGAGAACACCTGTTACTCTCGATCTCCTTGCAAAGCCCAGGGGTTCGACCGACACGATACTCACGACACTCGTGAGCGACACGCAGGAAACGGGTGTCTATGTGGTTGGGTTGAGCAATGTGCAGTTCGCGCCGGGGAGGTACACCTTCCGGCTCAGGACAGGCGATTCAGTTGTGGAACAACCGTTTGATTTGCCGTGAGAGGGAGTAACTCGCGGGCTTGAATATGGGGAAAAGTCTCTTAACTTAGCTAGCCCCGCCTGAAAGCGGCGGGATCGTTGACCGAACATTCGGATTCTTCCGAGAAAGGAACACCGTGAAACGCTCTCTTCTCATGATGATAGTCGCGGCGCTCATCGCGCCTTCGCTCACCGCACAGCAGTACCTGGTGAAGTTTGCAACACTCGCTCCCGAAGGGAGCACTCCGACCAAAATGATGCGGGATTTTGACAAGGCAATCCGGGAGCAGAGCGGATGGCGGCTGGGATTCAAGATCTATGCGGGGGGGGTGGCCGGGGACGAGAAGGACGTGGTCCGCAAGATAAAGCTCGGCCAGTACAGTGCCGCCGGATTCACAGGTGTGGGGATCAACGAGATCGCGAAGAAGGTCCGTGTACTCGACGCTCCCTTCCTCTTCAAGAACCACGACGAAGTGGACTTCATTGTCAACAAATTCGACAAGGAGTTCCAGCAGGCGATCGAAGATGGAGGATTCGTTTTGCTCGGATGGGCCGAGGTGGGACTCGTGTATATCTACTCCGACAGGCCGGTGGCATCGGCGGAGGATCTCAAGAAGACGAAGATATGGATGTGGGAGGGGGATCCGATCGCGGAGGCCGCATTCCAGGCTATCGGCGTTTCTCCCATCCCACTGTCCATCACGGACGTCAGCACCTCGCTCCAGACCGGCATGGTGAACACGGTCTATGTTCCCCCCTATGAGCTTGTCGCTCTCTCGTGGTTTACCCGTGTGAAATTTATGATGGGAGTGCCGCTGGCCAACAGCGAGGGGGCGGTCCTGATCTCCAAGAAGGTGTTCGATGCGATGCCGAAAGACATCCAGGACATACTTGTGACGAACGGACGCAAGTATTTCCGCCAGCTGACCGTTGCCAGCAGGGACGAAAACCAGAAGGCAATCGCCACACTGAAAGAGAAGGGTTTCACGGTGATCATGCCGACGAAGGAAGTGGCGGCGCAATTCGAGGCGACAGGTAAGAAAGCACGGCAGCTGCTTGTCGGCAAACTCTTTTCGCAGGAGTTCCTCGATCAGGTGGAGTCGTCTCTGCACGCGTACCGGCAGGAGCACAGCAAATGAACGTTCTCAGGGCTTTCGACAGGTTCCTTACAAAGGCCGTCACCTGGCTGCTGATGTTCTTTTTTGTTATGATGCTCGGAATCGCCGCACTGCAGGTGCTGCTCCGGCTTT
>DASVIU010000154.1:0-7121 GCA_036386275.1 Bacteroidota bacterium
GTGCACTCTATGTACAAAGAAATCCAGAAAATGGCAAAGCGATGAACGGCACGGTCAGACTCGGGGAGCGTGAGATCCCGTACACGGTCCGCCCGAGCGGGCGGGCGCGTCGCGTTTCACTCCGGATCCGGGGAGCCGGGCTCGTGGAGGTGGTTGTCCCGATGCACCTCGTGATGCCTCCCCCGGAAACCGTCCTGAAACGGCACGCCGAGTGGATTCTCCGGACATTTGACAGACTCAGGCGTTCGGGCGGTGCCGCAGGGGAGAGGCCGGTCGAAGAGGGCTCCCGCATTCTTTTTCTGGGAGCCGAACGGACCATACGCATCCTCCGTGATGACAGGCGCAGGCCCTCGGTCACGCTGACGGAATCTGAGATCATCGTCTGTCTCACTCCCGAGAGCCCGAAAGACATACGGCCTTTCCTTGAACGCTGGCTCAGGAGACAGGCCGATTCGATCATCCCCGTTCGCGTGAGCCGGCTGAATGAACAGTGGAAGTTCCGTTACAGAAGTATCACGGTTCGAAACCAGCGGACCCGCTGGGGGAGCTGCTCCCGGAAAGGTGCGCTCAGCTTCAACTGGCGGCTCGTCATTCTCCCGACGGAAGTCGCCGACTACCTGATCTGCCACGAACTTGCTCATTTGAAGTATCTGGACCATTCATCCCGCTTCTGGAACCTCGTTGAGACGATCTCCCCCTCTTTCCGGCAATCCGAACGGTGGCTGCGCCGGCATGGACGATCCGTCCCGCTGTGATCTGTGTCATAGAACGGACCGTGCTCTTGTGTTTTCCCGCTGAATTGACTATGATGGGTCAACCATGAAGCATCTCCTCGACATATTGCTTGTAGAAGACAATCACGAGCACCTCAAGCTGACAACGTACATTCTCAAGCGAAACCACGTCCCCGGGGAGATCCACGTCGTGCGCGACGGGCAGGAAGCCATCGACTACCTCTACAGGAAGAACAAGTTCTCCAACGAATCGCTCAGTCCGAGACCGTCGCTCGTGCTCCTTGACTTCAACATCCCGCGCGTGGACGGAAAGCAGATCCTGAAAATGATGAAGGAAGACGAGAGACTGAAGGATATCCCCGTTGTTGTCGTCAGCTCCTCCAATCGCCAGGAAGATATGGCATTCGCGGCTGCTGCCGGGGCGAGCGCATACATTTCGAAATCCTCCGGGTTTGAAAAACTGAACGAAGCGCTTGCCAACGTCCACACCTTCGCGACTCCTCCCAAGTCCTGATTCCCCCGGCTCTCCTTTTTTCGACATTTGTTCCCCACAGCCGCCTTCATTCGATCCTCCTCCGCTTGCTACTCGCAGCCGATTGTCGTATTTTTTTAATTGGGGGTCATTCATCTCTCATTGTTGACTTTCATGTCCACCTGGCTTGTCGCAATCGTCGGTCGTCCCAATGTGGGCAAATCCACTCTGTTTAACCGGATTGTCGGGCACCGTGACGCCATCGTGGACGATGCGCCCGGCGTCACGCGCGACCGGCACTACGCTGAAACGGATTGGGGAGGGAAGCGCTTCACACTCATCGACACGGGGGGATTTGTCCCCGCTTCGGACGGCATGATCGAAACGGGCATTCGCGAACAGGCCCAGATGGCGATCGAGGAAGCGGATGTCGTACTGTTCGTCGTCGACGGAAGGGAAGGGAGGCTCCCTTCGGACGTCGAAATTGCAGGCGTGCTGCGCCGCGCACAGAAGAAAGTCGTCCTCGTGGTGAATAAACTCGACGGGGACTCCGTTGCACCCGGGGTGGCGGAGTTCTATTCTCTCGGGCTGGGGGAGCCGGTCCCCGTTTCGGCGCTCGCCGGCCGCCGCGTGGGGGACCTGCTCGACATCGTGACGCATGACATCCCCGGCGAGGGGAGCGCGCAGGTCGACCCCCGCTTGAAGATTGCGGTGATCGGGAAACCGAACGTCGGGAAGTCGTCGTTCGTGAACGCCCTGCTCCAGGAAGACCGGCACATTGTCACGGAGATTCCCGGCACCACCCGCGATCCGATTGACGCGATTCTCCGCTTCCACGGTGAGGAGATTCTGCTTGTGGACACGGCGGGGCTCCGCAGGAAGAGCAAAATCAAGGAGAGCGTCGAGTTCTTCAGCACGGTCCGCACACTCAAGAGCATCGACCGCTGCGACGTGGCTGTCGTCCTCCTCGATGCGACACAGGGACTGGAGCACCAGGACCTGAGAATCATCGAGACGGCGGTGGAGCGAAGGCGTGCGGTGGTCATCGCGGTGAATAAATGGGATCTTATTGAGAAGGACGACAGCACGGCACGATCCTACGAACGCGCGCTCGAGGAGAAACTGAGGATTTACGATTTCATCCCGGTGATATTCATCTCCTCGCTCACGCGCCAGCGGATTTACAAAGTAATCGACCTTGTCAAGACGGTTGACGAGGAGCAGAACAAGCGCATCCCCACCAACGAAGTGAATGAGCTCCTCGGTGAGGACATCAAGACGTTCCCGCCGCGGAGCAAGTCGGGGAAGGAGATCAAGATCAAGTTCATCACGCAGGTCAGGGCGAAGCCTCCGGTGTTCGCGTTTTTCTGCAACGAGCCGAAGCTCGTCGACGATACGTACAAGCGTTTTCTTGAGAACAAGATCCGGGGGCACTTCACGTTCAGCGGGGTTCCGGTCATCCTCACGTTCAAGCAGAAATAGACCCATGGGACGTCGGATCCTTGTGATCGGGGGACTGGCGGCCGGGCCGAGCGCTGCGAGCAAAGCGGCCCGGACGAGTCCGGATGCGGAAGTAGTCCTCTACGAGCAGGGAGATGCGGTGTCGTACGGCATCTGCGAGATCCCGTACCATATTTCGGGGGAGGTGAAGGCGGAAGACCTGGCGGCGTTCACTCCAGAGATGCTCCGGACGACCCGCCGGGTCGATGCGCGTATCCTGCACCGCGTCGAGGAGATACAGCCGCAGAGGCGGACGCTCCGCGTGCGGAACCTGAAGGACGGGACGAGCGCGGAGGAGAGGTTCGACCGGCTTGTCATCGCCACCGGATCGCGCCCCAGGCGTCTGGGCTTCGAGGGGGAAGAGTCGCGCAATGTGTTCCGGGTAAAGGCGCTGGACGAGGCCTATGCGCTCAGAAAGTTCGTCTCTGAAGAGCATCCCCGGACGGCGGTGATCGTCGGGGGGGGATACATCGGGATGGAGATGGCCGACGCCTTCACATCTCTCGGCATAGAGGTCACCGTGCTCCACAACTCGAGCCTTCCGATGAAGGCACTCGAACGCGAGACCCGCGAACGCGTCCGTGAGGAGCTGGAAAAAAATGGCGTGCGGTTCGTGGGGATGGCACAGACGGCCGGATTCGTCCGCGGCCGGGAGGGGAAGGTCACGCATGTGGTGACCGGGGACGGGTCGTATGAAGCCGGCATCGTCGTCGTGGCGATCGGCGTCGAGCCGAACTCCGACCTCGCGCGGGGGGCGGGCATACGCACGGGTTCCTCGGGAGGGATTCTGACCGACCAGCGGCAGCAAACGTCGGTCGACAATATTTACGCCGCCGGCGATTGCTGTGAGGTGAAGAGCCTGGTCACTGGCAGGCAGGCCTACATCCCCCTGGCGACAATTGCAAGCAAGGCGGGGTGGACGGCGGGGGAGAACGCCGCCGGGGGGAATGCCGTCTTCCGGGGCGCCATTCGCGCCATCGCGGTCCGCGTATTCGGGCTCGAGGTTGCCCAGGTGGGGGCGAGCGAAGACGACGCACGGGAGGCGGGGTTCGAGACCGTCTGCGAGACCATTACCGGGTGGTCCCGTGTCGCGGTGATGCCGGGAAGCCAGCGGGTCACGATCCGCCTTATCGCCGACAGGAAGTCGCAGCGCCTCCTGGGGGCAAACGTCTCGGGGCGGGAGGGGGCCGTCCTCCGCGCGAACACGCTCGCTGCGGCGATTCAGCAGAAGGTGACGATAGGCGAGATGCAGCAATGGGACCTCGCCTACAGTCCCCCTTTCACCCCCCTCTGGGACCCGCTGCTGGTGGCGGCGAACGCAATGCAAAAGAAGCTCAGGACTCCATGACGAACCTGACAATCATCGACCATCCTCTCATCAAGCGTGACCTGACGGTCCTGCGCGACCGCCGCACGAACAACCATCTTTTCCGGACGACGCTCCGGCGGATCGCATCCGTCATGGCCTTTCAGGTCACGCATGATCTGAAGCTCAGGAGATGCACGGTCCGTACGCCGCTCGAGACTACGCGCGGGTACATTCTGGCGGACGACATCGTCATCGTCCCCGTCCTCCGGGCGGGACTCGGACTCGTTGAGGGTTTTCTCGATTTTCTTCCGGAGGCGCGGGTCGGACACGTCGGTCTGTACCGGAATGAGCAGACGCTCCAGCCCGTCGATTACTACTCGAAGTTTCCCCGTTCGCTCAGCGGGAGCCTCGTCCTGCTTCTCGATCCCATGCTTGCGACCGGAGGGAGCGGGAGCGCCGCGCTCACGTTCCTGAAAAAGAAGGGAGCGCGTCGCATACGTTTCGTCACACTCCTTGCCGCGCCTACCGGCGTCCGCAAGGTCACTTCCGATCATCCTGATGTCCGCGTGTTTTCCTGCGTCCTGGACAGACGGCTCAACGCCCGCGGGTACATTCTCCCGGGCCTCGGGGACGCGGGGGACCGTATTTTCGGCACCGATTAGCAATCACGCCGTTTTTGGGCGTGATTGGCAGTCCCGCCGATTCTGGGCGGAGTCAACGATGGCGCCCTGGGCGCCGTTCGCAATCACGCCGCCGGCCGGTTTCTTGACAATCCCGCCCGGACCCGATATATTTTCCTGTGTGGTTCCCCCTCCGCCGGAGCGGTTGCGCGACGCGGGGGCGAGTGTTTACTTGTTCTCATCCAACGATGACCAATCTCAAGTACAAAAAAAAGCTGGAGGATCTTCTGCTGATCTGTCAGAAGAACCTCCCGAAAATGGATGAGAATTTGATCCGCCGGGCATTTGAATTCGGGTTCAACGCCCACCGCCACGACCTCCGCGCCTCCGGCGAACCGTTTTTCGACCATCCCTACGAAGTGGCCAAGATCGTCGCGAAAGAGATTCCTCTCGACGACGTCTCGGTCGCTGTCGCCCTCATGCACGACGTCGCCGAAGATACAGAGTACACGATCAACGACATCAGGGAGGAATTCGGTGACACGATTGCGGAAATCGTGGACGGTGCGACGAAGATCTCCGACATCTTCAAGAGCCACGACGTCACCCAGGCCGAAAGCTACCGGAAGATGCTCCTCTCGATGGTCAATGACATCCGGGTGATGCTCGTGAAATTCGCCGACCGGCTCCACAACATGCGGACGCTCGAGTACCTCCCTCCCGACAAGCAGAAACGGATGGCCAAGGAGACGCTCGATATCTACGCCCCGTTCGCCCACCGGTTCGGTCTGGCGAACATCAAGTGGGAACTGGAGGACCTTGCCTTCAAGTACCTCTACAGGGAGTCGTACGATGCGGTGGCACGGGACATCAAGTCCCGCAGGCGCGAACGGGAGCACTACATAAGAAAGTTTTCCGCGCCTATCGAACAACGCCTGAAAGAGGCGGGGATCAAGTTCGAGATCAGCGGCCGCCCCAAGCACCTGTACTCGATCTACAACAAGATGATCAAGAGGAACAAGCCGCTCGAAGAGATCTACGACCTGTTCGCGATACGCCTGATACTCGACACCGAGGACAACAACGACTGCTTCAAGGTCTACGGCCTCATTTCCGATATCTATATACCCAACCCGGAGCGGTTCAAGAACTATATCTCCGTCCCGAAGAAGAACGGCTACCAGTCGATCCACACGACCGTCGTGGGTCCCGACGGAAAGATGGTGGAGGTGCAGATCCGCACGCGCGCGATGCACGAGGTTGCGGAGAAAGGAGTCGCCGCGCATTGGATGTACAAGGAGAACTCTCCCGCGGTCGACCAGGAGCTCCAGAACTGGGTGATCTGGGTCAGGGAGATCTTCGAGAATGCGGCGGAGGGGCAGGTCCCGGCGCAGCAGCTGATGGAGAGCTTCAAGCTGAACCTGTACCAGGACGAGATATACGTCTTCACCCCGAAAGGGGAGCTGAAGATCCTTCCCACCGGCTCCACGCCGATCGACTTCGCTTACGACATACACTCCAAGGTGGGGGACCATTGCCTGGCCGCGAAAGTCACCGGCCGTATCGTCCCCCTCGACACGCAGCTCAAGAGCGGCGACCAGGTCGAGATCATCACGTCGAAAAACCAGACCCCGAACCCCGACTGGGAGAAATTCGCGGTCACGCACAAGGCGAAGTCGCACATACGGCGCTGGATCAAGGAAGAACAGCGAAAGGCGATCGAAGAAGGGAAGGAGATGTGGGAAAAGCGCGTGAAGAAGTCGAAGCTGACGCTCAGCGACGACGACCTGGAGGCGTTCCTCCACGAAAAAAAACTGGAAAATACCGCCTCGTTTTTCCTGGGGATCAGGCAGGGGAAGATCGACCCCGACCAGATTATCGCGATCATCCAGGACGAACAAAAGCATCCGTCCGCCGTTGTGACGGAAGAGGGGAAGATCGACGGACTGTTCAACAGGTTCATCACGACCGCACGGGGGATTGCGTCGGGGATCGTGCTCGGCGGGACCCAGGACAATTTCCTTCACAGCTACGCGAAATGCTGTCACCCGATCCCAGGTGACGAGGTGGTAGGCTTCGTGACGACCGGGGAAGGCGTGAAGATCCACCGCCGGAGCTGCCGGAATATCCGGCTCATGCTCCAGATCCAGAGCAACAGGATCGTCGATGTCCGCTGGCCGGCGGACGACGGGACAATGTTCGTTGCCGGTATCAGGACGTCCGGCGACGACCGCCCCGGACTTCTGAACGATCTGACGCACGCGATTTCCACGACGCTGGACACGAATATCCGGAGCGTGAACATCGAGTCCCACGATTCCTTCTTCGAAGGGACGTTCATCCTGCAGGTGAAGAACACCGAGCACCTCACCAGGGTACTGGAGAAGGTCCGCAAGGTGAAAGGGATGAAACGGGCGGAACGGTTCGAGGAATGAGCCATGGCCGCTGAACGCGGGAGAGTGATGGGGATCGACTACGGGAGCAGG
>DASVIU010000155.1:0-5047 GCA_036386275.1 Bacteroidota bacterium
GCCATCCATCCGTCGGCGTACTTCCTTCCACGACTCCATCTCAATCCGCCGGCCTGGTGGAAGGAGTCGCATCCCGGTGAGATCGTAAAGTGCGGACTGACTCCCGATCCCTCCATGTATCGCCTGCCGGAGCGGCTTGGCGAAACTGGACTAAACTGGAACGGACTTTCCGATCCGAATGACGCCTCCTGGGCATCCGGGCTCTGGCGGACCGAAATGAAGGAAGTCCTCAGCTCATTCCTCCGCCACATGGAGTCCTCCCCACTCGCCTCACGGATGATTGGCTACCAGGTGGCATACGGGCACACCGGAGAGTGGCACTACACGGGTATGCGTTTCCTCCCCGACTACAGCGATCCGATGCGGAAAGCAGTTGGTCCCATCCCGGACCCGGCCGCCCGGATGACGACCACGGCAGGACTCCTCCGCGATCCCGCCCTTGAGCGGGATGTCATCGCCTTCTACAGTCGTTATCACGATTACATCGCCGATACCCTTCTTTATTTTGCGGGGATCACGAAGGAAGTGACGGGGCGGCGCATCCTCTGCGGCGCGTTCTTCGGATACCTGCTCGAGAACGTCCACATCCAGGAGGGAGGACATCTCTCCCCCGAACGCGTCCTCGCGAGTGCGGATATTGATTTCCTGGCTTCGCCGTACACGTACCAGCATACAAACATGCCGTCGAAGGAGCGCTGGGAGAGCGACATGGTGGATGATGCAGGGAACTGGCTGGGTCGGGCGCGTGGCGTCGGAGGCGATGGGGGATACCGCGTCCTTGTCGAATCCATTCACAGGCACGGAAAGCTCTTTTTCGTTGAAATTGACCCCACCACATACCTCGAGCCGAAGAAAGCAGGGGAGGGGGGATCTGGACACGATTCAGTGGAGGGATCGGTGAGGATCATCCGCCGCGACCTCGGACAGATGTTCGCGCGGGGTGTCGGGGGATGGTTTTTCGACTTCGGCCACCTCTGCCCGCCCTACAAGGCGAACCGCGGCTGGTACGACGATCGTCCCCTCATTGAAGCCATCCGGCCATTTGCGACCCTGGGCGAACAGCGCGCCCGCATGGACATCTCCAGCTCCGCAAAGATCGCGGCGGTCTATGATCCGAAATCGTTTTTCGCGACGGCACACTGGAAGGCCGAGGAGCCGTGGACAGGGTACGGCATCTCGGTCTGCGACCATATTAATCACTGGTTTGTCAACAGCCAGCAGCGGACATTCTCACGCATGGGGGCTCCCTTCGACTCCCTCTACCGCTTCGATCTCATTTCCGCCGATCCAAAACGTTATCAACTTCTCTTCATGGTCAATCTCTTTACCCTGGACCGTGCGGAAACTGACCGGGTCAGGGACATGATGGAAGGGAGTGGGGTGACCGTTGTCTGGTACTATGCCCCGGGGTTCATTGCACCGGACAGATTCGACCTCGTGCAGATGGAGCGGTTGACGGGCTTCAGGTTCGAGATCCTCCACAATCCGGGTCCGATGCAGATCCGGGTTGAGAAAACAGATGAAGGAGGCACCACGGTTTTCGGCACGTCCAAACCCCAGAAGCCAAGGTTTACCGTGATTGACACCGATGTGCAGGTTCTCGGGAGATGGATCGACGATGGGCGCCCTGCGTTCGTCCGGAAAGCCCAAAAGGGGTGGACGTCGGTGTACGTCGGCGCCGCACCGCTTACTGCAGAGGTCCTCCGCGGGATCGCCCGGGATGCGGGGGTAGCGCTCTGGAGCGATCGACCGGACATTGTCTATGGGACGCGCGACGCAGTAACCGTCATTGCCACGGCAGCCGGCGAACGCACCCTCACGTTCCCCAATGCACTTCGCCCCGTTGAAGGAGGGGCTCCCTCGTTGATTCACCGTGTCACGATGGAATTCGGCGATGTGCGAATGTTCATCGCGCCGGAGGCGTGACCACGATCCTCTATCGTTCTTCCGGACTATCCACTCTTCCTCGCAGCGCTTGCTTCAGGCAGGTTCTTTCTTCAGCCGCTTGTATATGATGAACCTGTTGCCAATCCTGAGCGGACGACTCGCTTCGCCTTCTCTCAATTTCAGCAATTCGTCCCTGAGGTGAGTCGCGTACACCGAAATGTCGATCGAACCGGGTGAGCCGCTCCGTTCACCCGATGCCTGACCGGCCTGCCTGAGCAGGGTATCGAAATTTATCCCATGTTCAAGCAACAAGTAAAGTGAATCCGCCTCTTCCTGTGTTGCAGACACCAGCCCGGCGAGGGTCCTGATAATCGGGTCCCGGAGCTGCACACGGAGAGGCTGGCGAACCCAGAGCTCCACCGGAATTCCCTCCCGCCGGGCGGGAATGAACTGCCACTTCATTATCGAGTGGAGGGCAAGTGAATCCCAGCCCGGGTCATTGCTCGATTCGAGCAATCTCACGTTGCCGACGGTCCCATCCTTCAAGACGAGAATCATCACGTCGAACTTCATCCCCCCTTGCGGGACAAGCGAGACGATCGGTGGAAGCGGAGCTCCTTTGACGAGCTCAGGCGGTTGGATCAGAGTATCGGTCTGTTGAACCGCAGAACATCCGGCAAGCAGAAACATGAGGAACAACCCTGTGCGTATCATAGGTCATCTCCATCGCCGGTCGTGCCGGCACCATATGAAAACGCGTGCAGGCCTCCCCGTAACGTGAACGAAGAGGCCTGTCAGAAAGAACATTGACGTGTCGCGATCGTAAGATACCATACACCCCGCCCAGAAGCAATAAGTCCTGAGAGCAACAGTCCTGAGTGTCATAGCTGAGAGCAACACGTGGGTTCAACCCGCAGCCTCATCGAAAAATCGACTCCAACAGTGATTGATTGCTATTGCGCGAGCAGGGGAGTATCTTCATTGTGATAGGCAAATTCGCCCAAAAAAGTCCCTGGACCAAAATGAACAAGAGCATCAGATGGGGAATCATCGGCACAGGATGGATAGCCGAGAAAATGGCGGAGGGTCTTTCTGTCGTCAAGGATTCGACGCTTGTGGCCGTCGGGTCCCGGACGAAAGGGAAGGCGGACGAGTTTGCCCGCAGGCATCGGGCCGACACCGCGTACGGCTCGTACGAAGAAATAGCCGTTGATCCGCGCATTGACGTCGTGTACATTGCGACGCCTCATCCGTACCACTGCGCAAACACGCTGATGTGTTTGCAGAACGGGAAAGCGGTTTTGTGTGAGAAGCCGTTTGCCATGAATGAAAAGGAAGTCTTGCAGATGATCTCCGCGGCCAGGGAACACCGTGTGTTTCTTATGGAGGCATTCTGGACGCGCTTCCTTCCCTCAATTGACAAGGTTCTAGAATTGGTCGCATCGGGCGTACTGGGCGAAGTACGCCACATCCAATCCGACTTCGGTGCCATCACCAGATTTGACCCGGAGCACCGGGCGTTCAACAAAAAACTCGGAGGAGGCTCACTTCTTGATATAGGCATCTACCCCGTGTTTCTGACCCTCCTGCTCTGGGGCGAGCCCGACCAGATCACCAGTGTCCCCCATATCGGTCCTACAGGTGTGGATGAAAGCCTCGCACTGATATTCAAATACGGCGACGGGCGGATAGCGACGCTTTATTCGAGTTTCACGGTCAATTCAACCGTCGAGACTCATATCTGCGGGACAAGGGGCAGGCTGAAATTGAACCGTTGGTGGCACTGTCCGGTGCCGCTTGAATTGACGAAGGGGGAGGATCAACCGGAAACAATACAATTCGACTATGTCGGTAACGGATACAATTACGAAGCTGAGGAAGTGGCGAGGTGCCTTCGATCGGGGAGAAAGGAGAGCGACATTTTGCCGCTCGACTTCAGCCTCCGCCTCATCAGGTTGCTCGATAAAATCAGAATGGAAATGGGATTGGTGTACGATGCAGATTTGAGTGAGTGACAGCCCCCATGACAAAGAAAGAGAAATTCGAGCGACTCCGTAAAGGTCAGCAGACACTTTCGTCAGTTGTATTCCAACCCATCCTGATGCACTTTGCAGCCAGGTTTAATCACAGGACCTACGCAGAGTTTGCGTCAGATTACCACGTTTTGGTCGAAAGCAATCTCAAGGCGTTGGACTATTTTGACATGGATATGGTCGGCTTGATATCCGACCCTTATCGGGAGACTTCTGCTTTCGGCGCGAGAATCGAATACATCGATGAAGGGGTTCCCAGATGCCTTGACACCATCATCAGGACGATGGATGACGTGAAAACGCTCCGACGGCCGGATGTCCACAAAGCCGAGCGAACACGCGACAGGATTCAAGGTGCGGTCTTGTACCAGGAGCGATTGAAAGGGACCGTTCCCGTCTATGGATGGATCGAAGGTCCTTTAGCCGAAGCGTGCGATCTGGCCGGGATAAGTGTTATGCTGACCAATTTGATGGACGACCCGGATTTGTCCCGCTCCCTCATGGACAAATGCATGGTGACGGCGAAGGATTTCGCAAAAGCTCAGATTGAGGCGGGCTGTGATATTATTGGCGTAGGAGATGCCGTGTGCTCGCAGATCAGCCGTCGGACATATGATGCCTATGTCAAGGAGAGACATCGGGACCTCATTGACTTCATTCATTCGCAGAATACGCTCGTGAAATTGCATATCTGCGGGGATATCACTCATCTGCTTCAATCACTCCGGGATCTTGACGTTGATATCCTGGACCTTGACTCGCAAGTCGACATGGATGCCGCTTATGGGGTGCTGGGGGAGGGGGTTATTCGTTGCGGGAACATCAACCCTGTCGATATACAGTTCAAAGCAGAAAGCGAACTTCGCGCGCTCGCGAAGAACCTGGTGCTGCACGAGGCGGGAAGACGATTTATCCTCTCGGGCGGATGCGAGATCACGGTGGACACGCCCATAGGCAATCTGCGGGCTTTGCGGGAGGCCTCACAACAGACGCCCGACAACGGGATCCGGGACGCCATCTGACAATTGCGAAACTGAGTACTCCAATGGATAATCGGACAGGAATAACAGGGCGACATCGTTTTCTAGTCGTGGTCATCGCGACAAGCGCATCGACGGGGGGCCTGT
>DASVIU010000156.1:0-1603 GCA_036386275.1 Bacteroidota bacterium
GATTCGGCATCGGCCTTCTCCTGCGCATCCACGAGGCGCTGATAGTCTTCCACGGGGAACTTGGCATCGACGGGAAGCCACACGATCTCTTGCTCATCCTCGCTCCGACCCGGCAGCTTTATGGCGAATTCCACCCGCTCGCCGCCCTCTTTCACGGCCACATTGGCTGCATACTGATCCGGCGTGAGCACCTGTTCCAGCATGGCGCCAAGTTGAACCTCGCCCCATGTACCGCGCGTCTTCACGTTCGTCAGCACCTTCTTCAGATCGCCCACGCCGGCCGCCAGGGATTGCATCTCACCCAATCCCTTGGATACCTGCTCCAGCCGTTCACTGACCTGTTTGAAAGACTCGCCCAGCCGCTTCTCCAGCGTACCCTGGAGCTTCTCATCCACGGTCGCCCGCATCTGATCCAGTTGCTTCGCGTTATCCGCCTGAATCGCCTGAAGACGCTGCTCCACGGCCTCCCTCAGCATGTCGAGCTTCTTGTCGGTGGTCTGCGTGAGAAGACCGACCTGCCGGGATAGCGTGTCCCCGACCCCTTTGAGCGCACCGGTAAGCTCTTCGCGGGATTGCCGGAGCGCCTGGGCCGTCTCCTCCCGGTTCTTGGCGATCTCCTCCCGGACGGATCGCTCCGTGCGCTCGTCGGATTGCTCCACCGATCGAAGGGCCTGTTGAAGAGGGTTCAGATCGACGGGGACTTTGCGAACCAGGAGGAAAATCTGGATCATTGTGATCACAACCAACAGGGCTATGACGATGACCAGGAGCACACCATCCATGACCTTATCCTCTCTTCACTTTTCTCCGCGCCAGGCGGACGATCCACCATAGGACGAGAGCGAGGATGATCAGCACAACGGCCGCGGCCGCGAGGACGGCCCAGGTGATCCAGCCCGCCCCGCGAAGCAGGTCCACGGGGTTCCAGGAGGGCACGGCGACGCTGCGTCCATCCGGGTTGCGGTAGCCCTCCGGAAGATCGGGGACGCCGTTCCCGTTCCGGTCGGGAAGGGACTTCAGGTACAGGGTCAGGGCGACCCATTCCTTCAGCTCCTGGATCCCTGCGGCGTCGGCGTCGGCATCGACCCGCACGACCTCCCAGTCGGTGACGGGCCTCCCCTTGTCGTCTTTGGGGGTGAATTGGATCAAGCCGTGCGAGACCCGGCGGACGTAGTTGAGCATCCGGGCCATGTAGGCATTTACACAGACGCGGTAGAGTTTGTCGGGGAGGAGGGGCCTAAAGGCGCCGTCTTCATCCTGGATGGCGACGGAGACAACGCGGTCGAAGGGAATCCGGTGGGGATTGAATGTGAACCGGACACCTGAAACCTGCAACTGGGCGCCGTGCTTGATCGGAGCGATCGAGGTCTGGACCTCGAGCACCCTTCGGAGCTCCTCCCCGGTCAAATAGAACGTGATGAGGGGATGCCCGGCGCGATCATCCATTCCCAGACCCGGGGAGAGGACCTTGAAAGCGTCCGCCACGGTGATCTCTCCCGTCAGGAAGGTGTCCCGGATGATGCCATCGGCCGTGACGGCGATATGGACGTATCGATAATTTTTCCCTTCGGCCTGCCGGACGGCAAACCGGAAGGCGTCGGTG
>DASVIU010000157.1:0-3605 GCA_036386275.1 Bacteroidota bacterium
CCCCGTCCATATCACCGCTTCCATCCCCATCTGTTTCCCCAGGATATACAGAAGCCAGAGGAGCGTTGCCATCATCAGGAAGCCCATGAACTGCTGCGCGCTGACCATCCATGCGCCGGGTTTAGGGAGAAACCTGATCCATGCCGGCCTTGCTGTGAGTACGACGTACGGAGTCGCCATGCCGGCCGCGACGCATGTGAATATCAGCAGTATGACCCACCATGGCTGGGCAAATGCGAACCCGAGTGCGCTCCCCAGGAACGGGGCGGTACAGGGAGTCGCGAGAACCGTCGCGAAGACCCCCTCGCCGAACGATGCGCCATACCCGCTCCCTTTCCCCTTCCCATTTTGATGCGCGACAGCGGAGCTGATGCCCATCACGGCCGCTCCCGGAAGGTTGATCTCGAAGACACCGAAAAGGCTCAGGCCGAACGCAAAAACAAGCGCGGCCATGGCGATGACGAACCGTGGTTCCTGGAACTGGAATCCCCAGCCCACCTGCTGCCCGGCGAGCTGCAGGATTATGACAACCATGGCGAGCGCGAGGAAGGATGCGAGTATCCCGGCGGCGAACGAAACACCCAGCCCCTTGATGCGCGCAGGCTGATCCCCCGCCATCCTGACGAGACCGAAGACTTTGAGCGCGATGACCGGAAGGACGCACGGCATGATGTTAAGCAGGAGCCCCCCCAGAAAAGCAAACAACAAATACAGGATAAGCGGCTGTGCCCCCCCCGATGTCCGGGAGATCTCAAAATTCCGGTCGAGAATCGATCCCGGCGGGATTCCCGACGAGGTTCCGACTGCGAGGGATTCCGCGGGGACCGATATTTCGACGACCCCGGTGTGCAGCGCTCCCCCCGCCACAGCAAAAAGGAGGGTTCCCCGCACTGTGACAGCCTGCGTCACCGATTGAGTGGCCGTCAGAGGAACAGTTATGGCAATCAGTTTCCGCCCGGCGGACACCGATGTCCGCCCCGGGAGAAGATCCCCCGCTTCTTCAGGATAAAAATCCGGCGAGCCCAAGCCGGACGTGACGAACTCCACATCCCCGCCGGCGGAGAGCCGGATATTCACGCGACTCTTTCCCGGCGATGCCGCGAGGGATATATCGTTCTTCGCCACAAACAGCGGGGGGATCTGTTTTTCATACGATTTGAAAAGTTCGATGTTGTCCGGAGCGGCCGGCCTCTTCAGGACGGGAAGCGTGATGCGGAGCGCCACATCTCCCGGGACGCATATTTTTTCGCACTCCAGCCATGTAACTTTCGCTTCCAGCGTTATTGATCCCCCGGGCGCAAGCGAAGGCGGCGCGGTGAACGGGACAAGAAGCATGTTTTCTTTCGAGTACCCGTAACTGAGGACGTCGCCGCTGTCGATATACTTGTGCGGAAGAGGCCAGCGGACCTGACCCGCGGTGAACCCCTCCGGGATGTCCCATTGGATCTGCGTGGCGAGACCTGCATCCCCGGGATTCTTCCAGTACGTGTGCCATCCGGGATCCATTTTCATCAGGACGCCGACTGTGAAGCTTTCCCCGGGAACGATGCCGCGGACATCGGCGACGAGACTCACATGCGTGTGGTGAGGATGGGGAGCACCCGGCTGCGCGAGCGCCCCTGAAGCGAACGCGATCATCAGAAGGAGAGGACGCGGTGTGAAACTGAAAAGGTGGCCGGGGAGCCACCTTGGGAAAAGGGAGAAAACATCTGCAGTCATTTCTTACCCTTCGGCTGCGCCTGGGCGTCGTGGAGGAATCCCTTCTTCCATCGCTTGCGGATCAACATGACCAGGTAGGCGAATATCGCGAGCGCAACAACGCTGATGAGGATGATGTTCAGACCGATGAAGTTGACGCCCTCGGGATTCTGGTTCATGTGCAGGTTGACCTTCGTTTGCCGTCGTTTTATATACGGCGCGCAGGGATAATTGTTGCCCTGTAATATAGATAAAGCCCGAGGTACACGCAAGGTACAATCACCATTCCCGGCACCATTCCCGGCACCATTCCCGGCACCGCTCCCGGCACGTCTTTTTTACCGGCCGATCCAATCTTCATAAAGGCGTGCCAGTTCATCCTCCCCCAGGGCGGTTTTCCTGTATGTCCCCGCCGAAATCCTCTGCCTGTGGGCCTCGTACAGGGAAACCGCAGCCGCAACACTGACATTGAGGCTCTGGATCATCCCCACCATGGGGATGTGGAAATTGCCATCGGCCATCTCCGCCGCCTCGCCGGACACACCCCGGTGTTCATTTCCGAATACGAGCGCCGACGGCCGGGAGAGATCGAGGTCATAGAGCGATGTCGTCGCTTCGCCGAGACGGGTCGCATACACACGAAACCCCTCCCCCCTGAGACAGGCGTAGCAATCGGCCACGGATGTGTGCCTGCGGCAATCGAGCCATTTGTTTGCACTCGATGAGCTCTTTTTTCCGATCCGCGGAAATGTTTCGACGTTGTACAGCAGCTCAACGCGAAGGACTCCTACCGCATCGCACGACCGGAGAATGGCGCTCACGTTGTGAGGATCGTGTATGTTCTCGAGCACGACCGTCAGATCGGGCTGGCGCAGACTGAGCGCGCGCCTGAGTTTTTCCGCCCGCCTCTCACCGGGAGGCATGTGGTTCCTCCTCGATCTCTTCCCCCCTCTTTTCCCGGCGCACCTGAAGCATGAGGATAGCTCCCAGGACCAGGCCTGCACCGGCTCCCTGGAGGAGAGACAATGTCTCCCCTGCCACGAGCGCGGCGGTGGCGATTGCGGTGACAGGCTCCAGCGTGCTGATGATGATGGCGCGCGAGGATACCACGTGCCGGAGACCCGCGAAGAAAAGCATGTAGGGGAGGAGCACTGATAAGAGCGCGAGTCCGACGAGTGCAAGCCAGGTGGCGGGTGAAGGGCTTTCCTCCATCACGCGCCACGGAGGATTGACAAGGAGCCAGAACACGGAAGCAAACCCGAAGCCGTAGAGCATGACGGTCCAGATACTGTATCTCGAGAGCAGGTGCCTTGTGAAGACAGTCATGAACGCAAAGCACATCGCCCCGAAAATCCCAATGGCGAGCGCCCCCCCGGGAAGCCCACTCGCGGCTTCGAAACCGCCCACCGCACAATAGCAGCCGGCCAGAGCAAGGAGAGCGGCCACGAACTTCGCCCCTGTCAGTTCTTCTTCATGCGTGAATGCGGCATACGCCATAACGAAAAGGGGGGCCGTGTACTGGAGGAGAATCGCGATGGCGACGGACGCTTCCCGGATGACGACATAGTATGTGTAGTTTGCTCCGGCGATCCCCACCACCCCGAGGAGAGCCATTCTCCAGAGATCTTTCACGCGAACCCGGAGGAGGTCGCGGCGAAACAGCGCCAGGACACAGACCATCAGGATCACGGAAAACGTGACGCGCGTCTGCACAAGGAGAATTGTGTCGACGCGTCGAGCGAGCAAGAGCTTCGCCACCGTTGCAGCGCACCCCCACAGGAAGGCACCCGAGGCGACCATTGCGTAGCCCCTCAGCTGCTTCATGCGGCAGGTTGTTCTCCTTCCCCGGGTTCCGGTGGTGTGTGCCTGGTCCCATCGGGAGGCTTTTCCGCCTTTAAACGGTAGAA
>DASVIU010000158.1:0-4234 GCA_036386275.1 Bacteroidota bacterium
CGTGCTTCTGCTGTATCAGTGACGCTCCCGCCCGTTCCGCCCAGACGCCGATCTGTTCGTTTGCCGCGGCGCGGAACGTGTCGGCGGCGGCAATCATCACCCTGTACCCGGCCCGCACATACTGATGCGCGAGTTTGCCGATCGACGTGGTCTTCCCGACGCCGTTGATCCCCACCACCATTATCACATAGGGCCTGGCCGCCGGGAGCGTGAACGGGTCGGACGGCTCCGCGGTGCCGGTCCCCGCAAACTGCCGGGCGATCTCCTCCTTCAGCAGCGGGAGCAGCCCCGAGGCCTCCGCGAGCCCCTCCTCCTTCACCCTCTTTCTGATTGCGTCGATGGCATGCGTTGCCGTGTCCATGCCGACGTCCGCGGCCAGGAGAATCTCTTCGAGACCCTCGAGCGTCTCCTCGTCGATCGTTGTCCGGGTGCTGACAAGACGGGTGACTTTCCCGATGATCCCTTCGCGCGTTTTGCTCAGCGTCTCCCTGAGTCTCAGTATGCTGTCGAGGAGTCCCATGGAGCGTCAGGCCCGGGCTTCGCGGACGACCTGCAGGAACCGCGCGATGTACAGAACAAACGAGAGGAGGAGTCCCGCCGCGCAAGCTGCCAGCAGGATCCACTGCGTCTCCCGGAACAGGTTCAACAGGATAATGAGGATGGTGAACGCGATGAGGGTCGCGGCCCATTTTCCCGCCGCGTTGGAGGGGAGGACGACACCCCGCGCGGACTTCAGGTAGATCCCCCCGGCAAGAATCAGCAGATCACGCAGGACCAGCGCGAGGACGAACCAGAGGGGGAAATCGCCGAGTTTCAGAAGGACAAGAGCCATGACCACCACGCATATCTTGTCGGCGAGCGGGTCGAGTATTTTTCCCCATTCTGTTACCTCGCCGCGTGACCTGGCGAGGTCGCCGTCAAGCTTGTCAGTCGCCATGCCTGCGATCAGTATCCCCACCGCCCAGAAACGGAGGGGCGGATCGGGAAGAAGCATGACGAGGGCAAAGGGGATCGAAAGAAGGGCGCGGAATATGCTCAGCAGGTTGGAGACGGTGAGGAACTCACGCTTCATGCTCTTCCTTCGACTGTTTCGTGTCGATGGGAACGGGATAGCGGCCGCTGAAACACGCAGTGCAATAATTCTCGCCGTTTTCCCGGGGCGCGGAGTCGAGAAGCTCATCAATGCTCAGGTAGCCGATGCTGTCCACACCGAGCTCTTCGCCGATCCTGGCGATGTCGCCCCCGCATTTGTTGGCGATCAGCTCCTTCGGGGTGGGGAAATCCATCCCGTAGTGGCAGGGATACATGATCGGCGGCGACGTCACGCGGAAATGGACTTCCTTCGGGCCCGCCTGCTTCACGAGCTGGACGAGCTGCCTGGACGTCGTCCCCCGCACGATCGAATCATCGACGATCACAACCACTTTGTCTTTGAGGACTCCCTTCACCGTGTTGAACTTGGTCTTCACCTTGTTCTCGCGGATGTCCTGGTTGGGCTGGATGAACGTCCGCCCGATGTAATGACTCCTGATGAGGCCGATCTCCAGCTTCGCGTTCCCGCCGAGTTTGGTCGTCTCCTGGACGTAGCCCATGGTGGCGGTGTTGCTCGAGTCCGGCACATTGATGACGATGACCTTGTCGTCGGGGTTCTTCGCCCTGACGGGCTGCGACCTCGCGAGGTTCTTGCCGAGTTTCCGCCTGACCTTGTCGACGCTGTGGCCGAAGATCCGGCTGTCGGGACGCGAAAAGTAGATGTATTCGAAAATGCAGTGGTGCGGCTGCGCGGGCCGGTCGTCGATCCGGAGGGACGTCAGCTCCCCCGACTCAAGGCTCGAACGGTCGATGACGACGATCTCCCCGGGCTGTACATCGCGGATGTACTCGGCGTCCATGATGTCGAACCCGACCGTCTCCGAGGCGATCACAAAGGCGTTCCCCTTTTTCCCCAACGCGAGGGGACGGAAACCCGCGTGATCGCGGGCGGCGATAAGCGCGGTGTCAGTGAGGATCACGATGGAGAACGCCCCCCGCACCATGGCGATCGCTTCACGGATCTGGTCGATCTGCCGCTCGTGCCGGCTGCGGGCGATCAGGTGCAGGATCACCTCCGTGTCGGAGGTGGTCTGGAAAATGGTCCCGTCGTCCTGGAGTTTTTTCCGTATTTCGCGGAAGTTTGTCAGGTTACCGTTGTGGGCAATGGCGATATTGCCCCCCTTGTACGTGACGGTAAAGGGCTGGATGTTCGCCTTGTTGTTGGAAGCGCCTGCGGTGGAGTAGCGGTTGTGGCCGATTGCGCTGAATCCCTTCAGCACGTCGGTCAGGAGCCGATCCTGGCGGTAAACGTCGTCGACCAGCCCGAAGTCCTTGTGGACACGAAAGTGGGTCTTGCCCGAGCCATCGTCATTGTCGGCCGTGACGATGCCCGATCCTTCCTGGCCCCTGTGCTGCTGGGCAATGAGTCCGAAATATGTCAATTGAGCCGCGGCCGGGGAACCGAACACACCGAATACCGCACAGTGACAATGGGGCTTGTCGAGATCGTTTGTGATCATTCCCTCGATGTCAAATGGATCCTCATGGAATGGAATATACGACTCCCTTCGCGGAATTCCAAGGGCGCGCGGCCGTGACACGGCTGGGGACGTCCGGAGGTCAATCTTCGAGGACAGTGTCGTGGAGAAAGTGCTCGTCGTCCCGCTGCCGGTAGTCCGTGGTGACGTGGAGGCCCCGGCTCTCCTTCCTCTTCATCGCGCACCGGATGATCAGCTCAGCGCAGAGAGCGATATTGCGGAGTTCGAGAAGTCCTTCAGTGACCTTGGTTTTTTTAAAGAATGCCTCGACCTCCTGACGTATCAGCTCCATGCGTCTCCACGCCCGCTCCAGCCTGAGGTCGGACCGGACGATACCGACGTAGTCCCACATGATCTGCTGGATCTCCCGGCGGTTGTGCAGGATCAATATCCACTCCTCGCTGTTGAATGTCCCGCTGTCATCCCATTCGCGGACGGCCGGGACGGCCGGCGACTGCTCCCGGAGGTACGCCGCGGAAGAGCGGGCCGCCCTGTCCGAGAAAACGAGCGCCTCCAGAAGTGAATTGCTTGCCAGGCGGTTCGCCCCGTGCACTCCCGTCATGCTCACCTCGCCCGAGGCGTACAGGCCGTGTATGCTTGTCCGGCCGTCGATGTCGGTCACCACACCGCCGCAGGAATAGTGTGCCGCGGGGACCACCGGGATCGGCTCCTTCGTGATATCCAGTTTGAACCGTCTCAGACACGTTTCGTAGATGTTGGGGAAGTGTTCCTGCAGCTGCCCGGCCGGGAGGTGCCGGAGGTCCAGCAGGACAAAGTCGTCCCCCCTCTTTTTCAGTTCGGTGTCGATCGCGTATGCGACGATATCGCGGGGAGCGAGGGACTTCCTTTCGTCGTACATCTGCATGAACTCGTCGCCGTTGCGCGCCTTCAGAACTCCGCCGAATCCCCTGACCGCTTCGGAGATGAGATATGACGGGCTCCCCGAATTGAAAAGCGTGGTCGGGTGGAACTGTATGAATTCCATGTTTGCGGTCCGCGCCCCTGCCCGGTAGGCCATGGCGACACCGTCCCCGGTGGCGATAACAGGATTCGTCGTATGGATGTAGACTTGCCCCAGCCCCCCGGTCGAGAGCATCACGACACCGGCCGTGAATGTGTCCACGCGCCTCCCGACGCTGTCGAGGGCATAGGCGCCCCAGCAATGGATGTTGTCCGTGTCGATGACACGTTTCTCCGTCGTGTGATGCTCCGTGATCAGCTCGACGGCGACATGATTCTCGAACGTGGTAATGGCGGGATTCTCGGAGACCGCCTGCACGAGTGCGCGTTCAATCTCCCGTCCCGTCAGGTCATTCGCGTGGACAATCCTGTTGATAGAGTGCCCGCCTTCCCTCCCCAGGTCGAGCATCCCATCCCTGTGCGTGAAACGGACCCCGACCTCGATCAGCTCTCTGAGGCGCTCGGGTCCTTCGCGCACCATCACCTCGACGGCGTCACGGTGGGTCAGGCCCATGCCGGTAGCGAGAGTGTCCCTGACATGAAGTTCGAACGAATCCACCGCGGACATCACGGCCGCAACACCCCCCTGCGCATAGTTGGTGTTCGACTCGGCTTTTTCCTTTTTGGTGATGACGGCGACCGTCCCGTGCCGTGCGGCTTTCAGGGCGTACGAAAGTCCTGCGATTCCGCTGCCGATGATCAGA
>DASVIU010000159.1:0-4049 GCA_036386275.1 Bacteroidota bacterium
GGGTCAAGCCAGGTACGCGTGGTTCCCTTGATGATCGTGACATCCCCCGAACGTGCCTCCCCGGCATACCCTCCGGCCAAGTCGATGTAATAGCCGACCCGCTTTCCCTCCACGTACGGGATGTGACCCGGCTTGATGACCTGACCGAACACATACACCGTCCGGGTCAGATTGGGCACCACGATCCGGTCATAGTTCCGTAACGTCACATCCTGGGTTGAATCTCCCTCGACGAATAACCTGTGAAAATCCACCGAGACGACCTCTCCTTTCAGCCTCAGTTCAGTTTCCATGAGGAAGTAGAGCGAATCAGAGGGGATGTTCGAACGTGCAGTGAGCAACCGTTCGTCCTCAAGCACCCGTGGGATCTCTGCGTCGGAGATCTTGGAGCGGAACATGGTTGTCTGGCGAATATTTGCTTCTCCGGTAAATCCGCCGGCCTCTCGAATCACCCGGGAGAGCTTCGTTGTATTGCGCGTAATCGGGTATTTGCCCGGACGGAGAACCTCCCCCTCGACAACAACGATGCCGCCGACGCGCTCGTCGTGCCCCGTAGGAACTACGAGCCTGTCTCCCGGTTGCAGGGCGATGTTCGGCGATCGTCTTTCCGCAATCGCCCGCAGGTTGACTGCGACCGAGTCCATCACCCGTCCGTCGAGCGATTGCCGCATAAGTGTGGCTGTTTCAGGAACCGCCTGCGGAGAGAGCCCGAGACCCAGTTGCAGGAGGTCGGTAATGCTGTCGCCGGCGGCGTATTCAACGCTGATGTTTTTCACAACCCCGCCAAAGACACCGAGCCGGTTGTCAACGTCCGTACGGCCGGGCACATAGACATTATCACCTTCTCTCAGATAGGGATTGTACACGCCGATTCCGGTGAGTGCGTACTTGATGAGGTCCACGCGCTGGGAGGATCCATCCCGGTGCTGTACCACGATAAACCGCTGGGAGGCAGCCCGGCGAAGCTCCTGCTTGTCCTGGTCGTAGAATTTCTTTGTAAGTTGCGTCGAAGGAAGAGTGTTTGCCTGTTCTATCAGTGCACTGATGCGCTGCACAGAGTATGCCTCGAGCGTCCCTTCATTCATCACCTGTCCCGTGATCTCCACCGATACTTTCCGCGGGCTCACAAGGGTGAGAGTGATAGTGGCGCCCGGGTACCGTTTCGCTCCGAGCGCAACAATCTTCTCCCTGGCCTCCTTCAGCGTGAGGTTCTGAACAGCCACGGCGCCAACGCTCGGAATAAGCAGATACCCTTCCGGGGTGACTGTCAACTGGTGTTCCACCGGAGCGCTTGACCAGACATCGAGAACCATCCCGTCACCCGGGCCGACGTGGTATTCATCCGGATTCACAGGACCGTCGGTCGGAATATCCTTGAATTCGAGCTGCGACCTTGTTGCCGCTTTCAGGTCTGTCTTTCCAAACAGCAACTCCGGAAGCTGCAAATCCTGCTTCGTTTGCCCCGCGAGCCGTGAGGCGCCGCTAAAAAAAAGCATGCCGCTCAGAAACAGATTGAGACTGAGGGAATTAGGAAACTTCATTTGTGAGCCTCGTCATCCTGGCATTTGCCGTTCGTATCCGGATCGAACGTTTTTCTAAGTTTGTATGTGCAATCATGAAGCCGAGAGGTAGTATACGCGGCAGGCGGGACTTCGATATTGGAAACCCGGCGGTAGCAAAGAGGTGAGCGGTTTCTCCCTTCAGAAGTCATTTAAATTAACGCTTTTCGCCTGGAATGTCAATCTCTGGAATAGCGATGAATACCCGGTCAGGGAGCATGCGTCAGGCCTTCAGTTTTTCCGCCCTGTCGGCGATCTTGAGGGCCTCGAGAAGTTCATCCAGCTTGCCGTCAATGATCTCTGCGAGATTGTACAGGGTCAGGCCGATACGGTGGTCGGTGACCCGGTTCTGGGGGAAATTGTATGTCCTGATCTTGTCGCTCCTGTCGCCGCTTTTCACCATCATTTTCCGCTGTGCGGCCACATCCCCCACCTGCTGTTCCACCATCCTCTCATACAGTTTGGCCCGCAGCATTTTCATCGCCCGCTCACGGTTCTGGAACTGTGACCGTTCCTGGCGGCAGACAACGATGATGCCGCTCGGACGGTGCGTGATCCGGACAGCAGTCTCGACCTTGTTGACGTTCTGCCCCCCTTTTCCTCCCGAACGGAACGTATCCATCTCCAGGTCCGCGGGATTGATCTCCACGTCGACCGGTTCCACTTCCGGCAAAACCGCGACAGTCGCCGCGGAGGTGTGCACCCGACCCTGTGTCTCAGTCTCCGGAACCCTCTGGACGCGGTGGACGCCGCTCTCGAACTTCATTGTGCCGAAGACGTCCTCGCCGCTCAGCGCAAACGAGATCTCCTTGATCCCCCCTTTGCCCATGTCGTTGAGGTCCAGAACCTCCACCTTCCATCCCTGCTTTTCCGCGAACCGCGAATACATCCGGTAGAGATCGGCACCGAACAGTGCGGCTTCCTCCCCCCCCGTTCCCGCCCTGATCTCCAGGATCACGTCCCTGCTGTCGTTGGGGTCTTTGGGGATCAGGAGGGACTTCAGCTCCTCTTCGAGGCGGGAAACTTTCCCTCTGGCCTCCTCGAGCTCTCCGTAGGCGAGCTGTTTCATATCGGGGTCGGATGAGGTTTCAGTGATCTCTTTGAGCCCCGCAAGGTTCTGCTTCTCTTTCCGGTACAAGTTGTACGCACGGATGAGAGGCACCAGGTCTGAGTGCTCCTTGCTCAACTGGCGGATCCTCTCCTGGTTTGACAGGACGGCGGGATCGCTGAGAAGGCCTGTCAGCTCATCGTAGCGCTCACGTACTTTTTCAAGTCGGTCAAGCATGGCGTCAACCGGCAACGGCCTGTCGGGCGTACGCGGCCGGGGCTGCAGCCTCTTCCCCGAGCGCCGCCCTGAGAGCTTCGAGAGCAACCTCCAGCTCGCTCCCGTCGGGTTCCCGTGTGGTGATTTTCTGGAGCCAGAGCCCCGGGGCAACGATCAGACGTCCGAGGAAGGTATCGGATTTCCGTGCCGAGATTTTTATGAACTCGTATGAGACCCCCCCCAGGATGGGGATCAGGGGGAGATGCGTCGCAATGCGGATCGGGAGCGACAACGCCCCCAGCCAGTGTATCAGGAGTGTATCGAGGAGCCCGAAGATGAGTATCGCCACGAGCATCACGACGAGCAGGAAGCTCGTCCCGCACCTCGGATGAAACCGGGTATGCCCCGCGGCGCAATCGACCGAGAGCTTTTCTCCCCGTTCAAATGTGAAGACCACCTTGTGCTCCGCCCCGTGATACTCGAAGAGACGGCGGACGTCTTTCATTGTCGAAATCGCGAGGAGGTACGCGAGGAACAGCGTGAGGCGGATGGCACCGGCGACCAGGTTGAAGGCGAGGGGCTCCTGGTCAACGTGAAACCAGGCCGTCGTAATGAGAAGGGGGGTCAGGAAGAATATGGCCACACCAGCCAGCAGCGCCGCGGCGAGCGTCAGGCTGAGCCGCAGATTTTCGCCGGAATTACTCCCCTCCGACGGCTTCCCGTTGCCGCCGGCGGACTCGTCCCCCCCGTTTGATTCGAGGGCCGCCTCGGCGGAGAAATTGAGCGCGCGGAGCCCGACGATGAGCATCTCGATCAAGCCGACCGCGCCCCGGAGGACGGGAAGCCTGAAGAACTTCCGTTTCTCTGCAAGAGAGAGATACGGTTCTTTCCGGATCGCAATAGTACCATCAGGTCTCCGGACAGCCGTGGCGACGATCCCGGGAGCGCGCATCATCACCCCTTCGATCACCGCCTGACCGCCGACCATCATCGGATTTTGAGCGTCGAACCTGTATTTCAACGATTCTGATGCCATGATGTCCCGTAAAATAGTCAAAGATACAGATTTTTTGGGGAAGATGCTACGCGTCCGCCCCCTGCTGCGGAGATTGCGGGCGTGCCACCCGGACAGTCAGCGGGTATCAGTCAGGGAACCGGGATGAATCAACCGCCGGAGAGCGTGGAGCTCTTCAGGAATGAAAAACCGGGTGACATACAGTGCGACA
>DASVIU010000160.1:0-5186 GCA_036386275.1 Bacteroidota bacterium
TCCGTGGGAAAACCCCCTGTACAGGGAAGGGCATCTCGCCATCCTCAAAGGGAATCTCGCCGTCGAAGGCGCTGTCGCCAAAATCACCGGGGTCAAACAGCCGGTCATCACGGGTCCGGCGCGCGTGTTCGATTCCGAGGAAGCCTGCCTGGCGGCGGTCCTTGCAGGGGGGATCAGGAAAGGGGATGTGATCGTCATCCGCTACGAAGGCCCGCGCGGCGGTCCGGGGATGAGAGAGATGCTCGCGCCGACCTCTGCGATCATCGGCGCAGGACTCGGGGATTCGGTCGGCCTCATCACCGACGGCCGCTTTTCGGGAGGGACGTACGGGATGGTGGTCGGCCACGTGGCGCCCGAGGCGTATGTGGGGGGAACAATTGCGCTTGTCCATGAGAACGACATGATCACCATCGACGCGCGGAAGCGGTTGCTTCACCTCGACGTCGCGGAGGGGGAGCTGAGACGGAGGAAGGATGCGTGGGTCCAGCCCGCGCCACGGTACAACATGGGTGTTCTCGCAAAGTACGCACGCCAGGTTTCGAGCAGCAGTGTCGGTGCAGTCACGGATTGATTCATTCATAACCATTGAGCGGAGGGATAACGATGTCACGACAGGCGAACGACGAAGAAAGTCCGGCTACATCGGGAGGGCGGCTTATGACCGGGGCGGAGATATTCGTCCGCAGCCTCATTGCCGAAAATGTCGAAGTCCTCTTCGGCTACCCCGGCGGAGCGACGATCGGGGTCTACGACGCACTGCACGACATTTCGGATATCAACCACGTCCTGACCCGGCACGAGCAGGGCGCCACGCACGCGGCGGAGGGATACGCAAAGGCCACCGGGAAACCCGGCGTTGTCCTCGTCACCTCCGGCCCCGGGGCGACAAACACCGTGACCGGGATTGCGGACGCGATGATGGATTCGATCCCGCTCGTTGTCTTCTCCGGCCAGGTCCCCCTCCGGCTCATCGGCAACGATGCGTTCCAGGAGGCGGACATCGTGGGGATCACGCGTCCGATCACCAAACACAACTATCTCGTCCGGGACGTCCGTGAGCTCGCGCAGACGATCAAGGAGGCCTTTTACATCGCCACCAGCGGGCACCCCGGCCCGGTCCTTGTCGATCTCCCGAAGGACGTGATGGCACAGAAAACGCACTTCGAGTACCCGCAGAGCGTGACGCTCCCGAACTACAACCCCATCCTCGAAGGGAATGTCCGCCAGATCAAAAAGGCGGCGGATATGATCAACGCGGCGAGTCGCCCGGTCCTCTACGTCGGGGGGGGGACGATACTTTCCAACGCGGCGGCCGAGCTGACGGCGCTGGCCCGTAAGCTCCGCTGTCCTGTGACAACGACCCTTCACGGCCTCGGCTCCTTTCCGGAGAACGACCCCCTCGCCATGGGGATGCTGGGGATGCACGGGACCTGGTATTCGAACATGGCGGTGAATTTCTGTGACGTCCTCATCGCCGTGGGAGCCCGGTTTGACGACCGTGTGACCGGCAATGTTGATGCGTTCGCGGCAGAGGCGAAAAAGATACACATCGACATCGATCCGGCCTCCATCAGCAAGAACGTCAAGGTCGACGTCCCGATCGTCGGCGACGTGAAACGGGTCCTCACCGCACTCCTGGAACTTGTCAACCCGCTGGAGACGCAGGACTGGCTCAGGACCATCGATGCCTGGAAAGATGAGCACCCTCTCCGATACCGGAACGGCGAAGAGATCCGCGCGCAGTACGTGATGCAGAAGCTGGGGGAAATCACGGAGGGGAACGCCATTGTCGTCACGGATGTCGGGCAGCACCAGATGTGGGCGGCGCAGTTCTTCAACTTCTCCCATCCACGGACGCACATTACCTCCGGGGGCCTGGGGACGATGGGATTCTCCCTCCCCGCCGCCATGGGGGCCGTGTTCGGCCGCAAGGATCTCCCCGTCATTTCCATCAGCGGCGACGGGGGGTTCCAGATGAACAGCCAGGAGATGGCGACGATCGTCCAGCACCGCCTCCCGGTCAAGATCTTCGTGATCAACAACGGTTTCCTCGGCATGGTCCGGCAGTGGCAGGAGCTGTTCTGGCGGCGCCGGTACTCGCAGGTCGAGCTGGCGAACCCCGATTTCGTCCGCCTGGCGGAGGCGTACGGCTGCACGGCGTACCGCGCCACCCGCACGGATGAGGTGGAGGATGTCATCCGCAAAGCGATGGGACACACCGACGGCCCGGTCTTCGTGGAATTCGTCGTCGCGAAAGAAGACAACGTCTACCCGATGATCCCCGCAGGGCAGACTGTCAATGAGATGATCGACACCCCCGATCCCGCCTCAGGCGGGAAACAGGCGGCGGGAGACCGCATCGAAACGGTGGAAAAAGGAAAAGCCAGAAAGGTGAGTGTGCATGCCCCCGTCCCAAGCAATGCTTAACACGCAGTCGCCCGGCCCGCCGGACGAGAAAGTCAAGCGGCATACGATCTCCATCCTCGTCCAGAACAAGTTCGGCGCCTTCAACAGGATCGCCGGCATGTTCGCCGCAAAAGGGTACAACATCGACAGCCTGAGCGTCGGCCCGACCGAGGACGAGGGGGTCTCGCGCATGACGATCGTGGCGCGCGGAGACGATCAGATCATCGAGCAGATCACGAAACAGCTTAACAAGCTGATCGACATCGTGAAGGTGATCGACCTGACGTTCGAAAGTTTCGTCGACAGGGAGCTTGTCCTCGTCAAGGTCCACGCCACGAACGACTCGCGCCCGGAGATCATGCAGATCGCGGAGATCTTCCGCGCCAAGGTCGTCGACATCAGTCCCCGGACGCTCACCCTGGAAGCGACAGGGAGCCAGCAGAAGGTCGATGCGATAATCAAGATGCTGAAACCCTTCTCGATCAAGGAAATGGCCCGCACGGGACGCGTCGCGCTGAAGCGTGAGTTTCAGGGGGAGGTATGATCATCGTTATGCAGCCCGGTGCGTCCCGGGAACAGGTCGATCACGTGTTTGAGCAGGTGCGCGCGCTCGGCTATCAGGTTCACCCGATCTACGGCGAGCAGAGGACGGTGATCGCCTGCGTCGGTGACGAGAGGGGAAAATACCGCCTGCAGGCGCTCGAGGTCCTGGGAGGGGTTGAGAGCGTCGTCCCCATACTCAAGCCCTACAAGCTGGCGAGCACCGACTGGAAGCCCGGGAGGACGACGATCCGTCTGGGAAAGGAGGGGGATCCGAACACGGTGACGATCGGTGACAACCACTTCGTCGTGATGGCGGGCCCCTGCTCGGTCGAGAGCCGTGAACAGATACTGACGGTCGCCGAACAGGTCAAGAAGTCCGGCGCAAAAGTGCTGCGCGGGGGGGCGTTCAAGCCAAGGAGCTCCCCCTACAGTTTTCAGGGGCTCGAAGAGGCCGGACTCAGGCTGCTCGCCGAGGCACGGGAGAAAACCGGTCTCTTCATCATCACCGAGGTGATCACTCCCACAGACGTCGATCTCGTCGCCGACTATGCGGACATACTCCAGATCGGGGCCCGGAACATGCAGAATTTCGCGCTTCTCAAGGAGGTGGGGAAGGTCCGCAAACCCGTCCTTTTGAAACGGGGGATGGCCAATACGGTGAAGGACCTCCTCCTCTCGGCGGAATACATCATGTCACAGGGGAACTACGAGGTGATCCTGTGCGAACGGGGGATAAGGACGTTTGAAGATTACACGCGGAACACGTGCGACCTTTCCGCGGTGCCGGCGGTCCACGAGACGAGCCATCTCCCCATCATCGTCGATCCCAGCCATGGCACCGGCGTCCGGAGCCTTGTCACCCCCCTGGCGAAAGCCGCGGTGGCGGCGGGAGCGGACGGCCTGATCATCGAAGTCCATCCCAAACCCGAAGAGGCGTTTTCGGACGGTGCGCAGTCGCTGACCCCGCTCCAGTTCGAGGATCTCATGGTGTGGGTAAAAAAACTGATAGACGTAGAAGGAAGAACACTCTAAGGAGGCACTATCCATGAACGACCGCATCATCGTGTTCGACACGACGCTCCGCGACGGGGAGCAGTCGCCCGGGTGCAGCATGAACGTCGAAGAGAAAATACGCATGGCCCGACAGCTCGAACGCCTGAATGTCGACGTCATCGAGGCCGGTTTCCCTGTCGCCTCCGCCGGAGATTTTGAAGCGGTCCGCATGATCGCAGGGACCCTCGAGCGCTCCTCTGTCGCGGGACTTTCCCGGGCGATGGCGGGAGATATCGACCGGACATGGGAAGCGATCCGCGGCGCGAAAAAACCGCGCATCCACACATTCATTGCGACTTCCGACATCCATCTTGCGCACAAGCTCAAGAAGACGCGCGATCAGGTTCTGAAGGACGCCGTCCTCGCGGTGGAGTATGCCCGGTCCCTCTGTCACGACGTCGAATTCTCCTGTGAAGACGCCTCCAGGACGGACATCGGCTTTCTCTGCGAGATCGCCCAGGCGGTCATCGCTGCGGGTGCCACGGTGCTCAACCTCCCCGACACGGTCGGCTACGCGATCCCGGCGGAGTACGGGGCCATGTTCAGGACGATCCGGGACCGCGTGGGGAACCTCGGGGGGACGGTCCTCAGCGCCCACTGCCATAACGACCTCGGGCTGGCGGTGGCGAATTCCCTCGCGGCAATTGAGAACGGGGCCCGCCAGATCGAGTGCACCGTCAACGGCATCGGGGAGCGGGCCGGGAACGCCGCGCTCGAGGAAATCGTCCTGGCGATCAAAGTCCGCGCGGAACGCCTCGGCGTCATGACGGGGATTGACGCGGAGGAGATCTACCGCTCGAGCAAGCTCCTGTCAAGCCTTACCGGGATGCAGGTGCAGAGGAACAAGGCCATCGTCGGGGCAAACGCCTTTTCACACGAGGCCGGGATCCACCAGGACGGTATGCTCAAGAGCGCGATCACCTACGAGATCATGACCCCCCAGTCGGTCGGGATCAAGCACAGCACGCTGGTGATGGGAAAGCACTCCGGGCGCCATGCGCTCAAGAAACGATATGCAGAGCTCGGGTTCGAGCTGTCGGAGGCCGAGCTCGAGCGTGCATACGCGGGGTTCACCGCGATCGCCGACCAGAAGAAGGAGATCTTTGACGAAGAGCTGATCGCGATACTCGATGAAGGAGCGCGGGGCTCGGAGCAGGACTTCCATCTCGTGGGACTCCACGTGA
>DASVIU010000161.1:0-8541 GCA_036386275.1 Bacteroidota bacterium
TTCGCAACGCGGTATCAATCGCTGCGGGAGGATTCCCCTCATTGCGCCCGACGTACAACGCAACGGAAGGATGATTGCGAATCCGGTCGACAAAGTCCGCCGCGTTACGCATGAACAAACCTGCGTCGTCCGGATCGGGGCCGTCAAGCGGGGTCGCCAGCCAGAAATCCTGCCAGACCATGATCCCGTGCCGGTCGCAGGCCTCGAAAAACGCATCATCGGCGGTCTGCCCTACCCAGTTCCTGATCATCGTGAAATTCATTTCTTTGTGATACCGAACGGCGATGTCGTATTCCCTGGAGCGGTAGCGGAGCATCGACTCAGGAAATCCCCAGTTTCCCCCCCGCGCAATGAAGCGCCGGCCATTGACCCATATCTTCAGAGCTCCCCCCTCTTCTGAGTACGACATCTGCCTGACGCCGGTCATGAACGAGCACGAATCCGACACACACTCGCCGGACGCAAGAAAGGCGAGATTCACGCGGTAGAGGTTCTGTGCGCCATACCCGCTCGGCCACCAGAGCCGCGGCTTCTGCAGGTGCAACGACGAATGTCTTGAGGGATCAAGAAGTATCGTTTTCGTCTCCGAGGCGGAGAGTCTTACCGGCTCTTCGAATGCGAATCTGCCGAATGACCCCCGCAGCGTTCCCGCAACGTCGCTCGAATCGCTGTTGTGGAGGGTCACCGACAGGCGTATGTCGGCGCGGGTCGTGTCAGGGAGCGGGATAGTCGCCGAGACGAACGGGTTCCCGATCGTCACGGGGCCGCTTTCGGAGAGATAGACGTTGTTCCAGATCCCGGTATTGCGTCCGCGGATTGTCGGGATCCAGTCCCAGCCGACCGACGCATGGAAGGTCGGATTGTCCGCACCTAATTCACCTCCGTTCGCGTCGGGGCTGAACCGGGTTTGTTCAGTGGCGAACCCGGGTGCGGAGTTCCTGTGGATTCTGACGGCCAGAAAGTTTTTCTCTCCGGGGACGAGTATGTGCGTCACATCGAAGGCACCCCGGCAGAATGCCCCCTCAATCGCTCCGAGGGCATGGCCGTTCAGGTACACATCCGCCTTCCAGTTGATCCCATCGAAATTCAGCCGCACCCGCCTCCCTTTTGCAACGGGAGGCGCCGTGAATTGGTCGCGGTACCAGAAATCCGAATAAAAAAACGATTCCGAGATCGCCAACTGGTTGGCGCCGAAGTTCGGCTCAGGGATCGCCCCGGCATTCAGATAGCTTACAAGGACGGTACCCGGGACGGTGGCAACAAGCCAATCGGCGGCGTCGAATCGGGCAGACGCGATCCTCTCACCGGAAGCAGAGACCGCAGATTCGCGCTGGATCCTCCAGTCGCCACCTGCAAGATCCATACGCCCGTCTTTTCGCGCCTTTGCAGGGGCGTGCGGAACCGGGACGGGTCCTCCCGTGCCAAAGACCTGCAGTTCACTCAGTATGTAGCCGTCCGCTGAAGCGGGTTTCTTCATCAAAATGCGGACGAATCTTCCGTGCGCCGCCACGGCCAATTTCAAGACTTCCAGGCTCTCGGGACCGTCGCTGAGAGATGCTATTTTCTTCCAGAAGGCACCGTCGGAGGATACCTGGACTGATCCCTCGGATGCGCGGCGAATCCAATTCAGGTCAAGGGCGTAAATTGTGCATTGGGCGCCGAGATCCACCGAGACCCACTCTTCCCCTGTGCCGGCACTTTTCCATGCGCTCGTGAATCGATAGGGACCCCCAACCGTGGCTCGCTGCCCCCGTTGATACATCCCGAACTCGCTTATCCCCCATCTCAGCGCGTTGGGAGAATTTGCATTTATGCGATAGAACCTGTACAGGTCAGTCGAGTCAAGCCGGAACGGCAGGCTGAACGCCCGCAGATTCGGGGGGGAGAACCTTCGGAGAAAACCAGTCAGGGTATCGCCAGGGAGAGTTGCGCCACCGGTCCGTCCAAGAAGTTTCCAATTGGTCCCGTCCGAGGAACCTCTGACGGAAACTACCCATGGCTTCGCCAGAAGGCTATCGGTCAAAATGGTCCCCGATACAATGATGCTGTCAAGGAGGGGGATCTGGGGGTTGCCCGCCAATTCCACCTGAAGCCACACCTGCGGGCCTTCCAGAGTATTCCGGGTCATCGGATGCCGGTCGAGGACCCATTCACGCTCATTCCTCGGAAGGACGCCACCTGTACTGGCCGTGGTAACTATCCACCCCGGGGGGATCGGGCCGTGGACACTGTTGCTCGTGAATCCGTCGGTAATAAGCTGAGCCGTCAGGTTGTAGTCGTAGCTCCCCGATTGATATGCCGGCCGGTGGAGGGCGAGGTTTCGGTACCTGATGGAATCGATTATAAATCCAGGAGAGTAATCCTCGGCCGGATCGCCTGGATAGACCCCCACACCGCGCGTTTGATCCTGGGCGCGGGCCGTAAAGAACCCCACAACGAACAGGGACAGGATGAGCAGACGGCTCTTCATGTTTGTCATCTTTATTCGACGCGCAATGTGTCGGTTAAGAATTCCGCGGAGCTCTTCCCCACCATGACTGCGTACTTCCCCGGCGGGACACGACGCTTCATGTCGAGGCCCAAAGCCTGAAGTTTCTCTCGATTAAGCGTGAACTTCACGACGCGCGTCTCCCCCGGCTGCAGGGTGACGCGCGCAAAGTCTTTCAGTTCCATGACAGGACGCGTCGGCAGACTCACCACCTCGCGGATGTACATCTGGACGATTTCATCCCCTTTCATGCTCCCGGCATTGCTTACTTCCACGGATACTTCCGCCGAGCCGTCCGCCGGTAGAGACATGGGAGAAATTCTCATGCGGCCGTAACTGAACGCGGTGTAGCTCAAGCCGAACCCGAAAGGGAACAGGGGGAGCGAATCGGCCAGCACATAATGGCGGAAGCGCGAGGGCTTCCGGTCGTAGTAGCACGGCAATTGCCCGACGGAACAAGGAAACGTGACGGTGAGTTTCCCGGATGGATTGATCTTGCCGAAGATCATGTCTGCTACCGCCCTGCCGGTCTCCTCCCCGAGATACCAGCATTCGACGATGGCAGGCGCCTTTCTGGACAACTCGTTTATGGTTATGGGGCGACCGTTGATAAGCAGGACCACGGTCGGCTTGCCGGTCTTCAGGATCGCTTCAGCAAGTTTTTCCTGCCGGCCCGCCAGATCCAGGTTGTCGCGGTCTCCCAAATGGTTCTCGCTCCAGGCTTCCCGGCAGATCAACTCGTTTTCGCCTATGACCAGAACGACTGCATCGCTTCGGTTCGCTGTGCGGACCGCCTCTGCGATCAGGCGTTCATCTGTTTTCGGGTCGCCAACGACAGGGTTTTCATTCACCAGCCAGTGCCAGGCGCTGTTCAACGTCAACGCGCACCCTTTCGCGTAACGGACGTTGAACCTTTTGCCGGCATATTCCCGGAGCCCCTCGAGAATGCTCAACCTCTCCATCGGAGGGGGGGAATATCCCCCGAGATGGATGTCGGCCGCATCGGGACCGATCACCGCAAGGGTTTTGATTTTCGCCGGGTCGAACGGGAGCGTCCGATGATCATTCTTCAGGAGCACCATCGCTTCCTCCGCAGCTTTCCGGGCAAGCGCCCTGTGCGCATCACGGCCGGCGCCCTGAGTGAGCTCCCCGATATTCGCGTACGGCAGGTCGAACAACCCGCACTCGAACTTCACACGCAGGACACTGGCGGCCGCCCGACGGATTGCCGCAGTCGATACGATCCCTTTTCTGGCTTCATCTGCAAGCGACCCGAAGCATGTTCCGCTCCCGAGTTCGTAGTCGACGCCCGCCTCGACGGAGAGAACGCCGGATTCGAGCGGGCCTGCGGCCGCAAGGTGGTCGCGATATGTCACATCCATCCCGCCGCCGTCGCTCATGACGAACCCGTTGAATCCCCATTCCGTGCGGAGAATGTCGTAGAGCAGCTTTCGATTGACGTGGTTGGGGACGCCATCCCATTCGTTGTACGAGGCCATGAGCGACCTTGCGTGCGCCCGTGTCACGGCCATTTCGAACGGGTACAGGTGATTTTCGCGGAATTCACGTTCAGAATAGTTGACGGGTGCGATATTTCGTCCCCCCTCGGGTTGCCCATGTCCTGCAAAGTGTTTGAGCGTGGCGGCAACATGATTGCTGTCGATCAGGAGACCCCGCCCCTGAAAGCCAAAGACGGCAGCCATCCCCATGCGTGAGACGAGGTAGGGATCCTCACCGTAACATTCCTCGGTTCGTCCCCAGCGGGGATCCCGGGCCAGGTCGAGCACAGGGGAGAGGACCTGCCGCGTCCCGCGGGCAGCGGCCTCCCGCGCGGCTGCAGTGAACACCTGTTCGACGAGCAGCGTGTCCCAGGTGCACCCAAGCGCGATCGCCTGCGGGAACGAGGTCGCTCCCCGGGCCATGAACCCGTGAAGCGACTCGCCGAAGACAAACACGGGGATGCCCAGCCGCGTTTTTTCCTTCATGTAGCGCTGAATGCCGTTGATGCACCGTGCTTTCCGGAGCGGGGAGTAGCCCTGAAAAAGGAGACGCGAGCCGAAGCTTCCCGCTCCAGAGTTGAGCGCCGAGGTGTCCTCTACTCCGACAAAGTTCCCATCCTTGTCGAACGCCAGCGTGTCCCGGGAGAAATACCCATACAACTGGGCGACCTGCTCGTCCAGCGTCATGCGGCGGAGAAGGTCTTCGACCCGCTGTTCCACAGGGAGGGATGGGTCCTTATAGGCGGGGTACTGCCCAAAGCAAAATGATGAACCGAGGATGTTCAGCAGAAGAATCGATCTTCTCATCGCGAGTCTCTCCGCATGTGCATGAAACGGACCAGGCCTGTCAACCAGGCTGTGCTGTGGCGGATCCGGTCTTCGTCAGTCAAAGAAAGAAGAATTGTCAATGTCGAACGGGAGGCGGCGTCTGGGCAAGGATCAGGCGTGAAACAACCGGCGGATCAGAGTCCACATGGAAACTGAAAACTCGGTCGCGGATCGCGTGGTCCGCGACGGTGAAACGCTCGATCTGCCGCTGCCGCTCAACCCAGGTCTCAAGAAGATATGTTTCCAAATAGCGCGCCGGGTCAGACGGGTCACTGTACAACGCCCAACGAAACGCGCCGTCACGGCGACGCACCCTCCCGAGCTCGTGCGCTGCTCTTATGAACTCTGCAGCCCGCGCCGGATCAATGCGGAAGGTGACCGTGACCAGCACAGGGCCGTCTTCCGGGTCTGGTTCATTGAGGAGGTGCGACCCTGCGCGGCCGAGAGCCGACAGACGTCCCGGCGAGAGATCCGCTTCTCCGCCTGTGGGGAGCCGGAACCGACGTGTAAGCGGCCATCCGGCGAGAAGTCCCGCCGCCGCTGCGCTCAACGCCACCGGTGTGCTCGTATGATCCGCCACTGCGCCCCAAAACGCGCTCCCGGCGGCCATCCCACCCATGAACACCATTTGATAAAGCCCGAGCGACCGCGCCTGCACCCAGGCCGGTACCGACATTTGTACGGCGATGTTCATGCACGACGCCGAGCTGGTCCAGGCCATGCCGGCCAGGACGAGCACAAGGATCAATGGAAGCCAGAGATGCACCCATGCCATGACAAGCAACGTGGTGACGAAGAACAGAGCGGCTGTCTTCACAATCGCATCCGCAGACAAACGCTGCCGCAGACGCGGCAACAACATGGCGGCGGTGACAGCGCCCACTCCGATGCAGCCGTTCATGATTCCGAAACCCAGCGCTCCCCCTTTCAGGTCTTCCCGTGCCACCACTGCCAGGAGGGCCCACATGCCGCTCACGCAGAATGTCTGGAGAAAGGCGCGAATCAAGATTGCCTGCATCGCAGGCGCGTGCCACACATAGCGCAACGCCGCGCGCATGGATCCTGCGAGCCGCTCCGCCGGCAGTTCACTCTTGAACAGCGGCGTCCGTTTCCATCGATAGATGACCGCCAGCACGCCGATAAAAGAAAGCGCGTTGATCCAATAGACCATCCCCGCCCCCGCGGTAACGGTCGCAAAGGCGGCGACCATGAGACCGCCGGCGGCCGGCCCGACCGCTCTCGAGATGTTGAACCCGGCGCTGCTCACAGCAATGGCGCTCGGCAATTCCTCTCGCGGCACCAGCTCCGGCACGATCCCCTGCCAGGTGGGCCCGTTCATGGCTCCCCCAACGCTGAGGAGAAATGTCAGAAAGAGCAGCGACCCCATTCCAATCCAACCGGTCGTGGTCAACACACCCAGAATCGCCGCCGCCGCCACCATCCAACTCAACCAGAAAAGCAGCAAGCGGCGGCGGTCGAGAATATCGGCCAACGCGCCGGCCGGCATTCCAAGCAACAGGACCGGCAAACTGGCTGCTGTCTGCATCAGCGCGATGGGGAGCGGCGAGGCCGTCAGCGTAGTCATCAGCCACGTGCCCGCCGTATCCTGCATCCAGCTCCCGGTGTCCGAGATGATGGACGCAATCACCCGGTTCCGGAAGAGCGGACGCCGGAGGGGCGACCATACGGAGATCGAGTTGGATTGAGTATTCAAATACAGATGTTCCTGTTTTTTAACGGATTGGTCGTTATCTTCGTAGCAAGCGACAGAATCTTCAAAGAATAACAATCTCCCGGGATAAATGCTATGAATCGCTCCCATCCACACTGAAGGAAAGAAAGTGACTTACAAATCCACTCCAGTGGTTTTATCGATGCTATGTTTGATCGGCCTATTCCTGGCTGTAAATTCATCTCCTGCGGGCAATCCGAGCCGCTCCGGTGTCAAATATCAGTGGACAAGCTCCGGATACGGCGGAGGGGGGTATGTTACCGGCATCATACAGCATCCTGCCAATCCGGACATTCTCTATATAAGAACCGATGTCGCCGGCGTTTTTATGAGCGTTGACGGCGGTAAACGCTGGAAGGCAATCAATAATGGGATGACCGAAGGATATCACCACAATGTTGAATCCTTTGCGATGAGTTTACTCAATCCCAATGTGTTGTTTCGCGCTTCGGGCGAAGCTCGCGGTCACGAGATGGTTTCTGCCGTTCATAAAACCACCGACGGAGGAATTACATGGAAAGCGGTTACAAATAAGCCGGACTTCTTCGGGAACGGCGCCACGAGGTTTTATGGGGAGAAGATCGGCGTTGACCCCTTTGACAGCAATTTTGTTGCAGCAGCAAGCAACACAAAAGGGATCTGGTTGAGCAGTGATGAAGGGGAGACGTGGAGTTATTCAGGGCTTGAAGGTGAACCTTTCTGCTGTCTGGGGTTTCATCCATATGCAAAGAACATGTTATATGCCGCAACGCTCGATTCCTTGCCGTTCGCAGATTATTTGTACCCATCCGGGTCCTACAAAAGACAACTGATGGGGAGGATTTATCTGTCGACCGACAAAGGCAAAACATGGAACATTGTGTTCGAGAAGCCCGGGGTCAGCATCACAAATCTTGCATTCGATAAAGATAATCCGGCTGCGATTCTTGCTACATTCCGCGACGACGGCATTTACCGATCCACCGATGGGGGAAGAACATTTACAAAACGAACAACAAGCTTAGGCATGGCGGATTTTTCAACTATCTCGTCGGATCCAAACAAGAGCTCGGTCTTTTACGCAGCAGTCTGCCAATACCCCTCGCCGAATAATGATGCACCTGTTCCACTTTATAAGTCGAATGATAAAGGTGAAACATGGCAACTCATCAAGAGGGATTACGACTGGAGTGACTTCAATCATTTTGGGGCAGAATACGAGCGGCCCGAAGAAATCGGCTGGGCGATCTCGAAATTTGTCGCTGATAAGAACGATCCTGCAAAGTTTTATCTCATGGATTGGTACGGCATCTGTGTAAGCAGAGATTCATGCCGGACTTGGGACGCCAATTACTTCAAAGGAATAGGGAACATCTGCCTCGAGATGATTACTGCCGATCCGGTTATCCCGCGTAAAGTAATGTTTACCGGCGCAGACATTCAGCCTTGCGTCAGCAGAGATGGCGGCAGGACCTATACGTCTTTTCCCAAATTGGGAGCAAAACAGAACTATTATTGCAGCACGGTGATTTGCCCTTCCCGATTTAAGAGCGGATTCATAGTATATGGGGCGACGAACAATTCGGAGCATCTCAGCGCGATTTGCACTACGGAGGACGACGGCAAGACCTGTAAAGTTGTTCTTGATCTGGGGAAAGGATTATTTGTGCAGGCCATCAAAGAGGATCCTTTCAACAGAGGAGTGTTCTTTGCCTACATAGACGGAGTGGTCCCTGGCGGGGCGGGGTTGTATAAATCCGGGGATTGGGGAAGGCACTGGGAAAAGATGCGTCTTCCGCTACTCGACGAACTCAAAACACTCCCTGTACGAAAGGATTTTATAGAGGGGGAATTGCTGTCTGTAACGGCCTATCAGGTAAAGAATGTTTGCGGTACGAATCAATTGCTCTGTGTCGATCCGACCAGAAAGAACGCACTCTATTTCGGAGAAGCCGATAAGGGCATTTTCACCACCTTCGATGGTGGAAAATCATGGCGGATACTTGGCAAAGAAC
>DASVIU010000162.1:0-2957 GCA_036386275.1 Bacteroidota bacterium
AATTGGACGACAGCTGCTGGTTGATCGCCTCCATCTGGCCCTTCGACTGTGCCGTCACGACGACAGTCTCTCCCTTGATTGCTTGCGGCGTGAGACGGAAATCCTGCGTCGAAGTCGCATCCTCGCCAACAGTCACCCCCAACGTAGCCGGCAGATAACCGACATAGGTCACCCGCATCGATATCTTACCCGTCGGGACAGTCCTCAGGGTGTACTTTCCATCGAGATCCGTCGACCCACCAATGCTTGTCCCCACGATCATTACGTTGGCGCCTGGAAGCGGATCGCCCGTCTCTTTGTCAAGGACGCGACCCATAATGGAACCAGAGGCTGCCGCATATGCGCATCGCATCATGAGGGAAGAAACAAGAACCGACGCGCACGCCACCCGGCGGAGATGATTGAATGTACCCATAAGCACATTGCTCCTTTCGAGATATCCTCGTTCTGTTGATGCTGACGGCTCTTCGCGCAAAGAAAACCAGGTCGCGCTTCTGGTTGCGAGTTGAAGAAAATATGTGAAATCAGTATTGTCGGGTGGAAAAATCTCTGCAGGCACAACGACAGTCCGTCGAATTCGCGACAGGCGCCGAGAAAAGGGAATCCACAAAGAACAACGAAGAGGTAATAGAGAGCGGGAAACTTGCTGTCGCTCATGTCGATATCAGCCATTTCAATCGGTCGGCGCAGCACACGAAACACGTAGTGGCAATGCATTGCCGCATTCCGCGACTTCAGAAAAGGCTGATGCGGAGGATTGCACGTGAAAGATATTGCATTCACCATTGATAGTCAACAACACAGTTGTGTCTGCCGCGCTTCTGCGAGAAAATCCGGCGATCATCACAGAATTCGTCAGGCATCGCGATCGTGGGACTTGTTGTGATCGTGGGACTGCCACCCCCCCTTGCTTGTTGAGGTCCAACGCGATAACTTACGGTCGTGTTCACTGAATGCCGGCGCTATCTCAGGATGGTGACCGGCTTTATCTTCGAGGGGAGAACGCAGTATTCAAAAGCCGACAGCAGGCTGCTGCGTGATGCGATCCAAAGTCTCGAAACCCTCGGGAAGAATGGTTGCGAATAGTAGGAGCGGAGAACTGAAATTGCTGGAGAGAAAATCGTCAATCGTAAATGATGATAGCAGCTGAATATAAAGCGCCCGGAGCCGGACACATACGACGGACACTCGAGGGGTACCTGTTCGTCTCCCCCTGGATTGCCGGGTTCATACTCCTGACCGCGGGGCCGATGATCGCCTCGCTGTATATCAGCGGGACGTCCTGGACGATGCTTTCTCCCCCTGTCTGGGTCGGTGCGCAGAACTATGCACGACTCCTGGGGGACGACCACAGGTTCGGCCTCAGCCTTCTGAACACGCTCACCTATGTCGCTCTTGCGGTCCCTCTGGGACTCGCCGTATCACTCCTGCTCGCCCTCCTCCTCAACCGCCGGATCCCGGGGCGGGGGCTTTTCCGCACGCTCTTCTTCCTCCCCTCGATCACAAACCTTGTCGCGGTGTCGCTCCTCTGGATGTGGATTCTGAACCCCGAGTACGGGCTGCTGAACGGCGCTCTCCGGATGGCAGGTGTCGACGGCCCACTCTGGTTCCAGAGCGAACAGTGGGCGAAGCCGGCGCTCGTCCTCATGTCCCTCTGGGGGACGGGAGGGACGATGATCGTGTTCCTTGCCGCACTGCAGGGAATCCCGGGGGAGCTGTACGAGGCCGCCGAGCTCGACGGCGCGGGAACGCTCGGTAAATTTGTTCATATCACGCTCCCCATGATCTCCCCCGCATTCCTGTTCAACCTGATCGTGGGGATCATCGGCTGCTCGCAGGTGTTCACACAGGCCTATGTCATGACCGGCTCGGCGCAACCCGGCACCGAAGGGGGACCGAACAATGCGACACTGTTCGTTGTCCTGTATCTGTACAAGAAAGCATTCCAGGAATTCTCCATGGGGTACGCCGCATCGATCGCGTGGGTGCTCTTCTTCCTCATACTCGTTGCAACCGTGCTGCAGATGAAGCTTGCCAGGCGATGGGTCTATTACGAAGCGGGAGAACAATGAGGCTGAACGAACGGTCACAGGTCCCCCTCATTGCGGGGATTTCCCTCCGCTACGTCAGCACCTACGCCGCGCTCATGCTCCTGGGGGCGCTCTTCCTGATTCCGTTCCTCTGGATGCTCTCCGTCTCGCTGCAGGACGCACAGGGGATATTCGCCCTGCCGTTCCGATGGATTCCCGACCGGCCCCGGTGGGAAAACTACGGCGCGGCGTTTTCCGCTGTCCCGTTTGGACGTTACCTGTTCAATACGTCGGTGATCACCGCCTCCGTTCTCGGCCTTACGCTCTTCTCCTGCACGCTTGTTGCGTACGGATTCTCCCGCCTCCGGTTCCCGGGAAGGGACCTACTCTTCGCCGTGTGCATCTCCACGATGATGCTCCCGGGGCAGGTGACAATGATCCCCCTGTACATGGCATACGCCAGGCTCGGCTGGGTGGACACGTACCTGCCGCTCATCGTCCCCTCCCTCTTCGGCTCCCCGTTCTACATATTCCTGCTGCGGCAGTTCTTCCTGACCATCCCCCGCGAATACGACGAGGCGGCGCTCCTTGACGGCGCAGGACGGCTGCGCATCTACTGGAGCATCGTCCTCCCGCTGGCGCGCCCGGCCATTGCCACCGTGGCCCTGTTTTGCTTCATCGGCACGTGGAATGATTTTTTCGGACCGCTCATCTATCTGAATTCTCCGGAAAAGGCGACGCTCACGCTGGGGCTAAACATGCTGAAATCGCAGGTCATCGGAAGCGGAAGCGTGCAGTGGCACATATTGATGGCGGCGTCCGTGCTCGTCATGCTGCCGAACATCATCGTCTTCTTTATCGCACAGAAGCAGTTCATCCGCGGCATACAGATCGGAGGCTTGAGGGGATGACCCGAGGGGCTCAATG
>DASVIU010000163.1:0-4859 GCA_036386275.1 Bacteroidota bacterium
CCTTGACGACGAAGATCAGGACGGAGTCGATGCGCTCTTCCGCCGCCCTACGATATTCCGCAAGGTGTGTGCCCGGGTCCTCGCGCGGCGCTCCCTCGAGGCGCGCGGATCGTTTGCGCGGAAGGACTTTGCAGTTGCGGAATCGCTGTACGCGGGTGTGTACGCCGACGGGGGGAGCTACGAAGCGTTTGCAGGATACCTCTCGAGTGCGCTCAAAAACGGGCGCATGTCCGTCCTCACATCGTCGCTCGATACCGTCATACTGGCGGACCAACACCCCGCGAGGTATCTCCCGCTGTTCATCAATATCGGTGATGCGTTCTGGGCTTCCGGAGAACCGGAGAAGGCCTACGCCCTCTATAGCCGCGTCTACCGGGCCGACTTCACAGAAGGGTACACCGAGGCGGCCGCGCTCCGCCTCGTTGCGATGGACACGGACCCCGGAGGGGGAATACTCCTTCCCCTGTTCCTGGCCGATTACACGGACTCTCTCCGCGTGGTCGTCGTTGACTCGCTCCTCCGGCGTAACCCCGGGGACAGGATGCTGCAATATATCAAAGCCCGGTCGCTGCTCCGTGCGGGGGAATTCACGGAGGTGGTGGCGACGCTCCGGACGCTGGACCTGACATCAGCGGACGTTGCACTGGAAGCCCTCCGCCTCCGGTACCTCGGCCAGGCACTTTTTCGTCTCGGCAGGTTCGGAGAAGCCCGGACCGCCTTCTGGATCTCGCTGAACGCCGCAGACACCGATATCGCCGAAGAGAAAGTGGACACCTGGCTCGATCGATGCGAATGGACGGAAGAGCATGGACGCTGAATCACGCGCGCACTACCAGCGCATACTTCTCACGAGGATGAAGTTCATCGGGGACATCGTCCTGACGACACCCGTCATCAGGAGCGTCCGCGCCGCATGTCCGGATGCGTACATCGCATACATGGGGGAGCGGAATGCCGTATCGCTCCTGGAGGGTAACCCGTTCCTTGATGAGATCATCCCCTACAGTTATTCCCGTCCCGGAGTGCTTGAACAGACGCGTGTCGGATTCCTTCTCAGGAGGAAGCGTTTCGACCTCGTCGTTGACCTTTTCGGAAACCCCCGGAGCGCGCTCCTGACGCGCCTGAGCGGGGCTCGTGTTCGTGTCGGGCCGGACAGGAGGGAACGGGGGCGGCTCTACACGATACGCGTCACCGATGACGGCAAGCCGAAAACAGCCGTCGAGTTTCATAATCAATCTATTGCGGCCGCAGGGATTCCCCCGGTGGCATCGAAGACCGAGCTGTTCCTGACGGAAGAAGAGAAGCGCGATGCCGTTTCCTACCTCCGCTGGGTCTGCGGGGAGGGGAAACCGCTGGACCCTGCCCGCCCCATCGTCGGCATTCATCCGGGTGCAACGTGGCCTGCGAAGCAATGGCTGCCGGAGCGTTTCGCGGAGCTGGCGGACACCCTTCGCGCGAAGCTCGGTGCGCGGGTCATCATCACCGCCGGCCCCGGCGACGCCGAAGCTGTTTCCGCCGTCGGCGCCCATGCAGTCTCCGCCCCCTCGATACTCAACGTCCTCCCGCTCCGCCAGCTCGCCGCCGTGATCTCGTGCTGCAGCGTCTTTGTCTCCAACGATGCGGGACCCATGCATATTGCCCCCGCACTCGGGGTCCCGACCGTCGGAATTTTCGGCCCCGGAGAAGACTCGATCTGGTTCCCGTACGACCCGTCGGCCGGGCACACCCCGCTGCGCAAAGACGTTCCGTGCCATCCCTGTCACCTCGATTATTGCAACAGGGAAGGGGAAGGGTACATGGAATGCATGAAACTCCTTGCCGTCACCGACGTGTTTGCCGCTGTCGAACGCTCCCTCTCACGTTGATTTTCTGTTCATTTTTGACGTATTTAGTTAGCTGAGACACTTTGCCACGAAAAAGGAGAGTTCTATGAGTACGCTTATTGCTGATATCGTTGCGCGCGAAATCCTTGATTCACGCGGGAATCCCACAATTGAAGTCGACGTCACCCTCGAGAATGGCTGCATGGGCCGGGCGGCGGTCCCGAGCGGCGCATCCACCGGCGAGCACGAGGCGGTGGAACTCCGCGACGGGGACAAGTCGCGGTACAACGGGAAGGGAGTCCTGAACGCGGTGGAGCACGTCAACAGCACGATTGCCGAAGAGCTCACCGGGTACGATGCGCTCGGGCAGACAGAGATCGACGCGCTGATGATCCGGCTCGACGGGACTCCGACAAAGTCAAAGCTCGGGGCCAACGCGATCCTCGGCGTTTCACTTGCCGCCGCCAAAGCCTCCGCCCTGTCGTTGAAGCTCCCGCTCTACCGGTACATTGGGGGGACCAACGCGAAAACACTCCCCGTCCCGATGATGAACATCCTCAACGGCGGGAAGCACGCCGACAATAACGTGGACATTCAGGAATTCATGATCGTCCCGGTTGCTGCGCCCAGCTTTGCGGAAGGACTCCGGACCGGGGCCGAAGTGTTCCACGCGCTCAAGTCTGTTCTGAGCAAAAAGGGATACAACACCGCGGTCGGCGACGAAGGTGGATTTGCGCCCAACCTCAAATCGAACGAAGAGGCCGTGGAGGTCATCCTGGAGGCGATCACGAAGGCAGGGTACGCGCCGGGGAGGGACGTCTACATCGCGCTCGACCCCGCGTCGAGCGAGTTCTTCGACAGCGGGAAATACGTCTTCAGCAAATCGGACAAGTCGGCCAAGACCCCCGACCAGATGGTCCGTTACTACGAAAACTGGGTCGCGCAGTACCCGATCATCTCCATCGAAGACGGGATGGCGGAAAACGACTGGACCGGCTGGAAGCTGATGACGGATGCGCTCGGGAAGAAGATCCAGCTTGTGGGGGACGACGTGTTTGTTACGAACACCGAATTCCTGAAGAAGGGGATCGACATGGGCGTCGCCAATTCGATACTGATCAAGGTAAACCAGATTGGGACGCTCACCGAAACGTTTGACGCGATCGAGATGGCGAAGCGTGCGGGCTACACGTGCGTGATCAGCCACCGCTCCGGGGAGACCGAAGACGCAACAATCGCCGACATCGCGGTCGCGGCCAACACGGGGCAAATCAAGACCGGCTCGGCCAGCAGGACGGACCGGATCGCCAAGTACAACCAGCTCCTGCGTATCGAAGAGGAACTCGGCGAAACGGGATACTATCCCGGCCTTGCTGCCTTCGGCAGGAAGTAACGAGAATCATCCGAGAGCATTGCAGGGCGTTCCCATGGCGCAGGCGATAAAATTCGGCACGGACGGATGGCGGGGGGTGATCGCTGACGATTACACGTTCGCCAACCTCGAGAAGGTGGCGCTCGCGACGGCGAGGTTCTTCGCCGCGCGGAAGAAACGAAAGAACGTGATCCTCATCGGGTACGACGCCCGGTTCATGTCGAGGGAATTCGCGGAGGTCTCCGCCGCCGTCATGGCGAACGCCGGCATTGCCGTAAAACTTGCCGACAGCATCGTCAGCACTCCCATGGTCTCTCTCCTGACGCTGAGGGAGAACGCCGCGGGGGGGATTGTCATCACCGCGAGCCACAACCCGGCGCGGTACAACGGGTTCAAGATCAAAGGGGACTTCGGCGGTCCGGCGCATCCCGAGATGATCGCGCGTGTCGAGAAGGAGCTTGCGAAGGTGATGAAGCTGAAGAAGCTTCCTCGTGCGAAGCACACGCTCCAGGAGCTTCTCGCGAAGGGGAAGATTACGCCGATCGCAATGAAGCAGCGTTACCTGGATGACATCGCGAAGAAGATCGACATGGACCTCATCCGGGGTTCCGGCATCCGCATACTCTACGACGTCATGTACGGCGCCGGACAGGGGGTCCTCGACGACGTCCTCCCCAGGGTGCGCCAGATTCACGAGAGCTACAACCCGTCGTTCGGGGGGACGAACCCTGAACCGCTCGCGCAGAATCTTCCGGACCTGATGCGGGAAGTGAAGGCGGAACGCTACGACATCGGCATCGCCACCGACGGAGACGCGGACAGGATCGGTGCCGTGGACGAGAAGGGGAATTTCGTCGACTCGCACAGGATATTCTCCCTCCTCCTGAAGTACCTGGTCGAGCAGAAGAAGATGACGGGCGAAGTGGTCAAGTCCCTTTCCGTCACGCAGATGGTCGACAAGCAGTGCGCCAGGTACGGGTTGAAGCTCGTCGAGACTCCCATCGGGTTCAAGCACATTTGCAGGTACATGACGGAACACGACGTGCTCATCGGGGGGGAGGAGAGCGGCGGGCTCGGCGTCAAGGGGCACCTCCCGGAGAGGGACGGAATTTTCATCGGCCTCATGCTCTGCGAGATGATGGCGGTGAGGGGCAAGCCGATCGGGGCGCTCGTCCAGGAGCTCATGGACGAATTCGGCGTCCATGAATTCCGGCGCGTCGATATGCGCCTGTCGGAGAAGGAGAAGGAATCGGTCATGAAGCGCTTCCGTCTGGGCGTCACGGAGATCGGCGGCTATGCCGTCACCGGGCGGAACGACACCGACGGACACAAGTTCTTCGTCGACGACGGGTGGGTCCTCGTCCGCGCATCCGGCACGGAACCGCTCATCCGCGTCTATGCCGAGGGGGGAAGCACCGCGATGGTGGATGCTTTGCTTGCCGGCGTAACGCAGAACAGGGAACTTCCCTCCCACCACTGAAGAGGCAGGAAAACCCAGGGTCATGCCAACGAACCGGTACTACACGATCATGCCCGACGGCACGGTGAAGCAGATCAATCCCTTCACCGGGACGGAAGTCTGGGCGGTGGCGGGACGCAAGAGCCGGCCCATCACCAACGAGCTTGCCGTCCCGGCGCGAAAGCTGGAGGGACACGCACCGGAA
>DASVIU010000164.1:0-5192 GCA_036386275.1 Bacteroidota bacterium
CGCCGTCTCCCCCTGCATGAGCTTCTTCTCGAGGAGCGGCGTGAGCTCCTTCCGGTTCTTTTTCCGGTCCTCACGCTCCCTGAACCGCGCATCGGCCTTCAGTTCCGGGAGACCAAGGACGTCGGCGACCGATTCCCACTGTTCCTGCTTGTTCGCCGCGATATTGATGTAGCCGTCCCCGGTCCGGAACACCCCGGAAGGAGCTGCGGTGAAATTGTCGTTCCCCATCAGCACCGGCTGCTGTCCCCCGATCATGAGGTTTGCCACGACCCACCCCATCAGGGGCATGATCGAGTCAAGGAGCGCGACGTCGATGAACTGTCCCTCCCCCGTCCTCTCGCGGCCGTACAGGGCCGCCATGACCGCGAACGCTGCATTGAGCCCCCCGACGGTATCGCATACCGGGAAACCCGCCCGGAGAGGGTGCAGCCGTTCGTCTCCGTTGATCGCCATTTCGCCGCTGAGGCCCTGTATGATCTGGTCATACGCAGGCTTCAGCGCGTCAGGACCGGTCTGCCCGAAACCCGATATCGCACAGTAGATGAGCCGCGGGTTGATCGCGGCCAGGTGGTCGTACGCAAGCCCGAGCCGTTTCATCACGTCGGGACGAAAATTCTCCACAACGACGTCGGCACCTTTTACAAGGGTGCGGAAGATCTCTTTCCCTTCCGGCGCCTTGAGGTTGAGAGTCATCGATTTCTTGTTGGCGTTCTGGGCGAGAAAACTGGTCCCCATCAGCTTCCGGTTGAACTCGGGGACGCATCCCAGCTTCCGCGCCAGATCGCCGCCGGCGGGGTTCTCGATTTTGATCACCTCCGCACCCAGCAGCGCCAGGTGCACCGTCGCGAACGGACCGGAGAGGACATTTGTCAGATCGAGAACGCGGATACCCGCAAGAAGATTGTTGCCGTTCATGTCCGTGTCACATCAAGTGTTCCGGTCCTGTAGACCGTGCCGGGCAATTCCCTCCCGAAGAACGTCTCCATGTCCCGGGCGACATCGACGATCTGATCCAGTTTCACATCCCGCCGGAAGCCCATATTCCGGAACATGTGGACGAGGTCTTCCGTGCAGACGTTCCCCCCGGCGATCTTCGTGAACGGGCAGCCCCCCAGTCCGGCCACCGATGATTCGAAGGAGCCGGCGCCGGCCTTCAGCGCCGCATACGCGTTGGCGAGACCCAGACCGTACGTGTTGTGAAAATGGCATGCCATCTCCACGTCCCCGTCGAGCGCAACGACTGCCGAGAACATCCGTTCCACCTGATCGGGGACTGCGTGGCCGGCAGTATCCGCAAGGCTGATGTTCTTCAGCCCGGCATCACAGTAGCGGCGAACGATCCCCAGCACCCGCTCCTGCGGGACCCTCCCCTCGTAGCCGCACCCGAAAGCGGACTGCACAGAGACCTGCACCCGTTTCCCGGCCGCTCCGGCCTGCTGCGCCATTGCAATGATCCGTTCCGTCGCCTCTTCGACCCCCATCCCCGTGTTCTTCCTGCTGTGGGTCTCGCTGGCGGAAACTCCCAGACAGAACATCTCCACTCCGCAGGCGAGGCCGCGTTCAAGTCCTTTTTCATTCAGCACGAGGCCGGAGAGAGTGACGTTCGCCGGCTTTTCACCCGATGCCGCAAGCTCCGCGAAGAGCCGGTCGGTATCGGCCATCTGCGGGACCTTGACGGGATGGACGAATGACCCGACCTGGATGATATCGACGCCGGAATTCATCAGCATGCGGAGCCACAGGAGCTTCTGAGCGGTGGGCACCGTCATTGCTTCCATCTGGAGACCGTCGCGGAGTCCGACCTCATGGAGGAGAATGTTCCCCATCGGCCTTTCAGATCCTCCCCGCTATTGCACGGGCGAGGTCGAGCGTCTTTGCATTCCCCCCCATGTCATATGTCCTGACTTTTCCTTCAAGGATCACGGAAGCGACGGCTGCTTCGAGGTTCTTTCCTTTTTCCGTCTCCCCCAGCCAGTCGAGCATCATCTTCGCTGCAAGTATCGTGGCGATAGGGTTCACTTTGTACTGGCCCGCATACTTCGGGGCGGAGCCGTGAGAAGGTTCGAAGACCGCAAGATTCGTCCCGATGTTCCCCGAGCACCCGAACCCGAGACCGCCGACCATCTGGGCGGCGAGATCGGAGATGATATCGCCGTACAGGTTCGGGGCGACGAGCACATCGTAGCCGAGCGGGTTCTTCAGCAGCCACATGCAGATCGCGTCCACATTGGCATCGTCCATCGGGATCTCCGGAAACCCCTTCGCCACCTTCTTCGCTTCCTCCAGAAAGAGCCCGTCGGTCGCCCGGACGACGTTCGCCTTGTGGACGACGGTGACTTTCTTCCGCCCGTGCTTTTTCGCAAACTCGAATGCGGCCCGGACGATCCTCGCCGATCCCTTCCGGGTGTTCACCTTGCATGAGATGGCGTACTCGCCGGAGGGGATGTCCCTGAACGACGCAAAGGGGGGGGAGATCCGCCCGAGGAGGTCAGTCAGCTCTTCGGGGACCGGGTTGAATTCCACGCCGGCGTACAGGTCCTCGGTGTTCTCCCGGAATACCACAATGTCGATGGCGTTGTTAAGATTCAGTGGATTCCCCGGATATGCCTTGCAGGGACGGAGGCAGGTGTACAGGTCGAACATCTGCCGCATGCGGACGATGGGGGAACGGTACACAAGCCCCTTCCCACGGAGGGGCGGAATGAGCTCCGCCTCCGCCGCCTTTGCCGGCTTGGATGTGATGGCGCCGAACATCGCGGCATCGACATTCCCCAGAAGCTCGACGGTGCGGCGGGGGAACGCGTCCCCCTCCCTGCACCAGAAGTCCCAGCCGATGTCGCCGGGGATGTACCCGGCATCCAGGTGAAGGGCATCCAGAACGATGCGCGCCGCTTCCATGACTTCCGTCCCGATGCCGTCACCCGGGAGCCATGCAATCCTGTATTTTCCCATTGTGCCTCTTTCGCGGAGTCGGTGTTCGATCTCAGTACAACAACACACACTTCGCCCCCGGCGCTTCATCGCGCCCGGAGGGGAGGGAATCGGACCTCTCAGTCAGCCATCCCGGCCTCAAGATCGCGCTGCAGAACAAGCTCGTCCAGCTCCTTGCGGAGCGTGTCGGCGTGCCCCTGCTCCATCTCCGAGAGCGAGAGGAGAACCTTGCGCGTGTGCATGCTTCCCGCGAGATCCGCTGCGTGGCGGTAGTAATCCCGCGCTTCCTCTTCGTCGGCGATCGCAAGCTCGAGTATCTCCTGGATGGACATCTCGGCCCAGTCCAGGTCTTCTCTGCGATTGTGTGGCATGTCAGGCAAAGCTGTCGTTGATCCTGTCGATGGCATTGAATTTCACCGTGAGTATTTCCCGCTTCTCGCGGAGAACCGCCAGGGCTTTTTCCCTGTCCCGGATCAGCTCTTCGAGGATCTGGCGGACGTCGGGGTAATCGCATCCGCCGGCGAATTTCCTGTATTCCCTGATCGCCTCCTGCTCACGGTGCTCCGCAACTTCAAGTGCCGCGCAGAGACCTTTGCAGGAGTGAACGCATGTGGTGTTCATATGAACCTCTCTTGTCTACCAGATTGCTTCGCTTCGCTCGCAATGACACCTTCTGCACCAGATTGCTCCGCTTCGCTCGCAATGACTGTCCCCTCGCAATGACGGATCGCTTCGCCCTCAGAAGCGGGCTCGCAATGACAGGAAGCTCGCAATGACTAGTGTGTTGCGCTGACTGGGTCGGCGGCGAGCTCCATGCCGCGGCGGAGTGCCTGCTCGTTGAGGGGAAGCAGGTGATGATACCGCTCGGGAAGCACCTTTTTCAGCGCTTCCATGACCCCGCCGACCTCCACAATATGCGTCCGCTCGAGGAACGCGCCCAGCACGATCATGTTCATTGTTTTCGAGTTCTTCAGCCTGGTCGCCTCCACCGCGGCTGCGATCGGGAGGATGTGTATGTCGGTCCTTGTCGGTACGGTGATGATATTGGTGGACTCGTAGACAAGGAGCCCCCCGGGTTTCACTGCGTCTTCGAACTTGTCAAGCGACGGCTGGTTCAGCGCGATCACGGTGTCGAACATCGTGGTGATCGGCGAGCTGATGACACCGTCCGAGACGATCACGATGCAGTTGGCGGTTCCTCCCCGCATCTCCGGACCGTAGGAGGGCATCCAGCTTATTTCCTTCCCCTCCACCATTCCGGCGTATGCCAGGGTCATACCCATCGAGAGGACACCCTGACCTCCGAACCCGGCGACGAGCAATTCATGCTTCATTGTCGATTCCTTCTATTGGGGGACCTTGATTTCGCCCGGAGGGTAGAGGGGAAACATGTTCTCTTCCATCCACCTGTTCGCATCCAGGGGGGTCATCTTCCAGCCGGACGGGCAGTTGGAGACGACTTCAATGAAGCAGGTTCCCCTTTTCTCTTTCTGGTACTGAAATGATTTCAGAATCGCCTTCTTCAGGTGGCGCACCGCACCCGGGGTGTGCACCGAATTCCGGCTCACGTAGTACACGCCGGGGAGCATCGCCAGCATCTCCGTGATCTTCAGGGGAAACCCCGCCGTCTCGACAGTCCTCCCGGCAGGAGAAGTCGTTGTTTTCATGCCGAGAAGGCTCGTGGGCGCCATCTGCCCCCCCGTCATACCGTAAATCGCGTTGTTGATGAAGAGAACGAGTATGTTCTCCCCCCGGCTGGCGGTGTGAATTGTTTCGGCCGTGCCGATGGCGGCAAGATCCCCGTCCCCCTGATAGGAGAAAACGTACTTCCCGGGAAGCATGCGCTTGACCGCCGTCGCGACAGCGGAGGCCCTGCCGTGCGCAGCCTCCTGCATGTCGATGTTCAGATAGTTGTACGCGAACACGGAGCACCCGACCGGCGCGACGCCGATCGTCTCTTCCTGTATCCCGAGCTCATCGACCGCTTCCATGAGGATGCGGTGCACGACTCCGTGGCCGCAGCCCGGACAGTAATGGAAGCGCGTGTCGGTGAGCGTTCCGGGACGTTCGTACACACATTCGAGACCCGCAGGATCCGGACTCATCATCTGGCGTTCCATCAGTAGGCCTCCTCGTGCTGTGCAACATCCTCTTTCACCATCCTGTCAAGCGCTCCAAGCACCTCGTCCGGGCCGGGGATGATTCCCCCCATCCGCCCGTAGAATTTGACCGGTACGCGCCCCTCGACCGCAAGGCGGACA
>DASVIU010000165.1:0-1937 GCA_036386275.1 Bacteroidota bacterium
CTCGTTGCCACGCCGATCGGGAACTACGATGACATGACGTTCCGCGCGCTGAACATACTCAAGTCGGCCGACCTGCTCATCTACGAGGAGCGACGGGAGGGGGAGCGGCTCATGCGGCACTACGGCATCGAGAAGCCTGTCGAGACACTGAACGAACACAATGAGGCGGCTGCCTCTCATAACATACTGCATCACCTCCGGACGGGAAAGAATGTCGCGCTGGTGTCCGATTGCGGCACGCCGGTGTTCTCCGATCCGGGCCAGATCCTTGTGGAGAAAGCAATCGCGGCCGGCATCCGCATCGTGCCCGTCCCCGGGGCGTCGTCTCTCATGCCCGCGCTGACCGTTTCGGGTTTTTCCATCGACCAGTTTCTCTTCTATGGCTGGCTCTCGCCGAAAAAGGAACGGCGGCGCACAGAGCTGCGGCTGTTGCAGCAGGAGCGGCGGACGATCGTGCTCATGGACACGCCGTACCGCCTGGTTCCTCTCCTGCGCGATATCGCCGACGTCTTTGGCGCGTCGCGGCGGATGTGCATCGCATTCAATCTCACGCTCCCGGATGAACAGATGCTCTACGGAACCCCCGCCGCGCTCTATGCGAGCTGTTCGTCAAAGGAGATGAAGGGGGAGTACGTGATCGTGATCGAGGGGCGGGTACGGGACCGGAAGGGGTGACGCTCTCCCCCTGGCTCTATCCGGTGCTCTTCGCGGGAGGCGTCGCCGCGGGGTGGATCGATTCGATCGCGGGTGGAGGCGGACTCGTCACGATCCCCCTCCTCCTCTGGGTCGGATTGCCCGCGCAGATGGTCCTCGGGACGAACAAATTCCAATCGAGTTTCGGCAGCTTCACAGCAGCTCTTCACTACACGCGTCAGGGGGTTGTCCCACTCCATGACGCGCTCCCCGGCATCCTCTTCACCCTGACGGGCGCGGCACTGGGGTCGATCGCTGTCCAGCGTATCTCCGGATCCGTCATGAACGGCGTGATTCCGTTCCTGCTCCTCGGGATCGCCGTGTATCTGCTTTTCACCCCCTCTCTCGGCCGGAGTGCGGCGACCCCGAAATTCTCCCGGATCGCGTTTTACATGCTTTTCGGGATAGTGCTCGGCTTCTACGACGGTTTCTTCGGTCCGGGTGTCGGTTCCTTCTGGGCGATCGCATTTGTTCTCGGCCTCGGATTCGATCTGAGGACTGCCACGGGCTATACGAAGGTCATGAACTTCACGAGCAATGCAGTCTCTTTTCTTCTTTTCCTCGCAGGAGGCCAGGTGCTCTTCGGGGCAGGCCTGGCGATGGGGGCGGGGGAAGTGCTCGGTGCCGCGATCGGTTCCAGGATGGTCGTGAGAAGGGGTGTGAAGTTCATTCGTCCCGTGTTTGTAACGATTGTCATACTGACAACGCTCAAACTCCTCTACAACCGGTTCTTCTAAGCATCGCGTGTGCACCCCGTCATTGCTTCGGGGACGCCGGAGGCGTCCCCGAAGCAATCTCCCTCACCTTGCGTTTCAGCCTGCGTTTGGCTATCTTTTTTGATGGATTGACAGGGTTTTTCGGACTTCCGGACGGGAAAGAATGACGATGCAGGACATATTGCCCCAGACTGTCCGCGCCAGGGAACTTCTCGGTGATTTCTGGTTCAATTCTGAGCCGGTCCCCATTACGGCCCTCCGGGGCCAGGTGGTGCTGCTGTACTTCTGGGATTTCGGTTGTGCCGGATGCCTGAGGATGCTCCCCTATGTCGCGGAATGGGAGAAGCGCTATGCCCAGTTCGGCCTCGTGACAGTCGGGATACACACCCCCAGGTTCTCGTTCGGGAAAGAGCCCGAGTATGTGCAGGAGGCGGTGGCCCGCGAGGGGATACGATTCCCCGTTGTCATGGACAACGAGGCCCTGATTGCGATGCAGTATGAATGCCGGGTCCTCCCGGAGATACTGCT
>DASVIU010000166.1:0-5461 GCA_036386275.1 Bacteroidota bacterium
GCATAAGGAACCTTTGAATTTGTGAGAGAACGTGGAGGAGGGGCACTTCCCCTCCCGTCAAACCTTTTCTACCACGACCGCAGTTCCGTACGCCAGCACTTCGGTCACGCCCGACATCACCTCATTGGCGTCGTAGCGCATGCCGACGACTGCATTGGCGCCATGCTCGGCTGCATGCTGCATCATCAGCATGAACGCCTCCTGGCGCGCCCGCTCGCACAGTTCCTGCAGGAGAGAGATGTTCCCGCCGAAGAGCGTCTGGATGCCCGCGCCGATATTGCCGAAGATCGACCTGGAGCGGACGGTGATCCCCCGCACGATGCCGAGATTTCTGACGATGCGATACCCGTCGAGCGTGAATGCCGTTGTGACGAGTTTGGGATCCATGGATCTGCCTCCGGTTGTTGTCTATTTGATTTTAAGAGAGCTGACGGTTTTGTCGTATGCTTTAAGGTACTCCTCGCTCTGGGGACGGTACCAGTCCATCGTCACGCGGAACACCTTATCGTCTTTCACGAGGAAATAGAACTTCCTCTGCACGTTCGGAGTCGCGGCATACGTGAGCGAAAGGGCCGGCAGGCCCGACACCGTGGTCTTGGCCGTCGCCGTCGCCTTGTATTTTCCCTTGTTCTGGTCGAACACCTTCTCCACCGTCAGGCCCTTCGCGCCGAAGACGTCGACGCGGATGGAGCAATCCTGCCGCACCCCCCGCAATTCGATCACCTCTTCGTTTGTCCCCTTCGGGACGCCGAGTTGGTTGAAGTTGTCGGGGTACTGGAGCGAGAAGAGTTTCCCGCTGACTTCCGCCGTTGTTTCCGACGGGAGCGTCGGATCTCTTCCGGGGACGGCCGGTTTCGGGAACTGTACGGTGGCGATCGAGGCGTCGAATACCGCCTTGTATGCGTCGAAGTATCCGCCGAACCCTGCGCAGCGGATGTCGTACAGCACCGTGTCGGCGGGGACGTAGATATGCTGTCCGGTCTCCTTGACGGTCTTTGTATAGAGCCCGGTGTACCCGTACCGGGTTCCCGGCCTTCCTCCCACCGTGAGGGTCTCCGGCTTGGTGACGATGAACCCGCTCTTGATCATGTCATCAACGATCTTTTTTGCCGTATCCGGGCTGGAGGAACGGATGACCGTGACACCGATCATGACGCCGTCGGGGAACTGTCCGGTCGGGTCAAGGAATTTCTTGTCAACCTCCTGCGCGCTGTAAAATCCCGCCCGGCCGACCTCGGCGTTGGTCATCCATCCGCGGGGATACTGGATCGAGTAGCCGAACCCCGGGTCCCTGTACGTGTCCAACTCCCCCGGTTTCACGGGCTCCATTTTCTTTTCCCCGCCGCACCCCGCGATGAACAGGAAGAGCAACAGCGTGCTGAAAAAGGGAGCAGCGCTCGCCGCATAACGGGCATTGATTCTCATCGGGTTGGCCTTTCCAGGATTGTGGATGGATAATGAATGGTCAATGTCTGGGCACGACGATGTCGTACCACGGTTTTTTGTCGCGGGAGCCCGCCTGGTCCACGTGGATATGTTTTGTTTCGGTGTATTCCTTCAGTCCGTCGAGTCCGAACTCCCTGCCGATGCCGCTCTGCTTGTACCCGCCGAAGGGGGCGCGTTCGCTCAGGAGATGCCATTCGTTGATCCAAACCGTGCCGGCGCGGAGCGACCGGGCGACATCCATGGCCCGTTCCGGGTCCTTCGACCATACTCCCCCCCCGAGGCCGTAGACGGAATCGTTCGCCATGCGTACCGCATCGTCCGTATCCCTGTACCGTAGAACGGAAAGGACGGGACCGAATATCTCTTCCCGGGCGATCGTCCAGGAATTCTCCACTCTGTCAAAAATTGTAGGCTCCACAAAGAATCCGCGTGCGCATGAAGAGTCGCGCGGGACCCCGCCTCCGGTGGCGAGCACCCCCCCGTCCCTCTTCCCCTGCGCAATGTAGCCGAGGACCGATTCCTGCTGGCGGCGGGAGATCAGGGGACCGAGATCGGTGAGCGCATTCATCGGGTCACCCGTCTTCATTGCGCGGGCGCCCGCCGTCAGCCGTTCGACGAACTCATCGGCAATCCGTTCGGGGAGGAAGAGCCTGCTCCCCGCCTCGCAACACTCTCCCTGATGGTAGAACGCCGCGTACAGTGCTCCGTCGACGGCAAGCTCGATATCTGCGTCGTCAAGGACGATGTTGGCCGATTTTCCCCCGCATTCCAGCGTGATGTTCTTGAGCGTCCCGGCCGCGCCCTGCATTACCCGTCTCCCCACATCCGTCGAGCCGGTGAACGCCACCTTATCGACGAGCGGGCTGAGGCAGAGTTCCGCCCCCGCATCCTCGCCGAATCCGGTAATGATGTTCACGACGCCGGGGGGGAAACCGGCCTCGTGTATGAGCCGGGCGAGCTCCATCGCCGTCACGGGAGTCTCCTCCGAGGGCTTGAGGACCACCGTGTTCCCGGCTGCGAGCGCAGGTCCCAGCTTCCATACCGCCATCTTGAGAGGGAAATTCCATGGGATGATCGCGGCCACCACTCCCACCGGCTCCCGCACAACGACGTTCGTGCTAATCCCCGCGCGTGAAACAGCGTCAAGCTGTTCCGTCAGATCGACAAGAGCGAACTTCGCATAACTCCCAAGAGCCCGGGCGCTCAGGTGGACATCCTCTTTCGCCTTCCTGATCGTGGAGCCGGAATCGGCGACCTCAAGTTCGGCAAACAGCGGCGCGTTCGCGTTGAGTGCGTCGGAAAGTCTCTTCAGGTATGCGGAGCGCTCCTCCCGGTTCATCCGGGGCCAGGGTCCCGAATCGAATGCGGTGCGCGCCGCCCGCGCGGCGAGGCGGGCGTCGGCAGCTCCCGCACGTGCGCACGTGGCGAGCGTCTCGCCGCTGAAAGGATTGAGCGAACTGAACGTCCGCTTCTCCTCCCCGTCGACGAACTGATCGTTGATAAAGAGCTGGTACAGTCTCACGCCGCCGCCGTTACTCCCCGACCTGTGAAAGAACGATACGAAAGATAGGCAAAAAAGAGGAATTCATCAATTCTCCGCACCCGCTCCGGGAGAGGGCCCGGGAGTGCATGGTTTCGATCGTTCCCGCGCTTTGTGCCGCTGTTCCCGCATTTCCCCATCCCTCCCTTCAACTCGTCTTACATGCTTCAGACAGGCATAGAGGAGTCTGTTTCAATGACTTAGGTGTCACAGGTGGGGGGACCGTGATGCCGGCCAGAGGCTGGCACGGCTGTTGCCGTATAATCGGGTTGAATGAGAGAATTCCCGGCCTAATAACACCCTTTCTCACGGAGGACCTCTTTATGAAGCCCCTGGGTTACTGTTTCCTTGTACTTCTGCTTTCTGTCGCCGTGTCCGGCGTTGCGTCCGCGCAATTGCCTCCCCCGCCCGTCAACCTGACGGCGCACGCAACAGCGCAAATCCCGCTGGGCGTCGACCTGAAGTGGGAGCTGGCCAAGATTCTTCCGCCTGTCCCGCTCAACATATTCAAAGTCTATCGTTCCGTTGATGATTCCACCTCCTTCAAGTACCTCGACCTGACCGACAAGACCGCCTACAGCGACCGGCAGGTGGTTGCGGGGCACACGTACTACTACCTTGTCACATGGGTCTGGATGATGCCCGACTCCACGATCCGTGAAAGCGGCAGGAGCAACCTGGCCTGGGTACAGCTCGGACCTTCCGGCGGAGAAAAAACCGGGAAGATCGCAGGAACGGTGACCGACAGTGTCAGCGGCAAACCGATTCCAAATGCGCGGGTCATGTTCTTCCGGCCGTCCTCGCCGATCCTCTGGATACCGCAGACCTGGGCCGACAGCCTCGGACGATATTCGGCGGTGCTCGACACGGGCACATACCTGGTCGAGTGCAATCCTCCGTTTCTGATGGGGCGGCTCGTCATGACGGTCCTGCCGTTCCCCGTCTATAAGCCCAAGTGGTACAAAGATGCCTACGATCCCGCTCATGCCACGCCGGTAAAGGTGAGTGACGGCGGGACGGAAACCATCGACTTCGCGCTTGCCCGGTTCGTCTTTCCGACCCTCGTACATATCAGCGGGACGGTGCGCGACTCGGCGGGGAATCCTCTGAAGGGGGCGCTCGTGGCGATCACGCGCACCGTGCAGGAGATGCATGCGATGGCTGCCGCGGGGGAAGCGGTGACAGACCTTCCGGGGGAGACGCTCGTCGTGGAGAACGTGGGGTGCATTCAGGGGGTCGCATGGAAGGGGCTGACCGACTCGGCAGGCTCGTATGATGCGATGGTGCTGTCGCAGCGCTCCTACATAGCGTTGGCGGCCAGGGGGGGATACTTCCCGCAATTTTACGACCACAAGAACACGCCGTCCGAAGCGACAATAATTCCGGTGACCGGGGACGTGAAGGGGATTGATTTCAATCTGAACCCGTACCATCCGCCGCAGATGTACAGCATCAGCGGCGTCGTGTGGGATTCAGCGGGAGTCAGGGTCCCCTCCCGGATCATTGTGTTTCCGCTCCGGTCATATGCAAGCCGGCCGGCCCGGTTCGGGTTTACCGATTCACTCGGCGCGTACTCTGTGGACCATCTGCTTGCGGGGAAATACATCGTGCTGGCTGTGCCGTTCGGCAAGTATGCGCCCGCCTTCTACAAGGCGGGTGCATTCGGCGTGATCCGTTGGAAGAACGCAGACACGGTGACAGTCGCGGCCAATGTCCCGGGGATCAATATCGGCGTCGTGCAGATACACAGCAGCGGTGTCGCAACGCTCACCGGGAGGATCACTTCGGCCGGCCAGCCGCTGGGAGGAGTGAACGTGGTTGCGCAGGACGCCGGCGGAGCGTCGCTGGGGTACGGGATGACGGACGGATCAGGCTCGTATGTCATCGATGCGCTCCCCGCGGGTCCCCTCACGCTCACCGCGGACCTTATGGGCTACAACGGCGCGCAGCAGATGATAGGCGTTGGTCCATCGCAGTTTGCGCTGTCGCAGGACTTCTCGCTCGGGATCACGACATCGGTCCCCGGCCGGCAGGCGGTCCCGCAGGCGTACGCCCTCGGTCAGAACTTTCCGAATCCGTTCAACCCGTCCACACGCATCAGCTTCTCGCTGCCGCAGACGGGTGCGGTGACGCTGAGTGTGTTCAACCTCCTGGGACAGCAGATTGCGACACTGGTGAACGGACCCATGACCGCGGGGACACATGAAACGGTGTGGGACGGTCGTGATGCTGCGGGGAGGGTGCTGGCGAGCGGCGTCTACTTCTACCGGATCGAGGTGAAGGGACTTGACGGAGGTGCGGCGTACGCGGCGATGAGGAAGATGGTGCTTCTCAAGTGACGTAGTCATTGCGAGCGAAGCGAAGCGATCTCTGTGGGGGGGCCGCGGCTGAACGCGGAAAGGGGCTCCGGGAGCGATGCCGGAGCCCCTCTGATTATCAGCTGGTGACGCTCCTCAGTTTCCTCCCAAGGTCCCG
>DASVIU010000167.1:0-4539 GCA_036386275.1 Bacteroidota bacterium
AAGCCCCTCGTTCCGCGCGGCCCCGTATCCCCGCCACGGGAGGACGGTCACGTTCGGCGTGAACCGTCGCGCCAGCTCAACCGTCCTGTCGGTGCTCCCCGAGTCGAGTACGATGATCTCGTGGGCCCACGCGACGCTTTGAAGGCAGTCGACGATGTTGCGTTCTTCATCCCGCGTCAGCGTGATCACTGTCAGATTCGCGCTCACAGTGCCTCCTTCCCCGCAATGCGCCCGAGTGCGAGCGTGATCCCGAGTGTGACCCACACGAGTATCACGACCATCTGGTTCCCGAAACTCCATTCCGTCAGCCCGTTCACCTGGAAACCGACGAAGACCGCGAAGGCGCCGAGCGCGAACGACCCCGCAAACCAGTCCTCCTTCACACGGCGATACACCCTCCACTCTTCGACGCCGATGCGCACGAAAAGTGCCAGAACCGCGATCGCGCCCAGTGCACCGAGCGTGACAAGGACATGCATCGCCACGTTATGGAGGTGCCCCCACTGGCCGCTGTATTCGGGTCCCGCGTACTGCTTCAGGAGCACTCCGAGGTCGATGTCTCCGACACCCGTGACGGGATGATCGGCGAATATCTTCAGCCCAGTGCTCCAGAGGAGGAGCCGGGCTTCGTTCTCGGGATGGTGGACATCCACGATGCTCTGAAGCCGGCCGGTCACATACGGGGGAGCAAAGAACGCGATCGCTCCGACGAGGAGGGCCAGGAGGATCAGAATTTTCCAGTTCCGCACACAGGCGATGAGCACGACACCCGCCGCCGCCGCGAGATACGCCCCGCGCGTCACCGTGGCATACAACGATATCCCGACAGGGATGAGGGCCGCCGCCGCCGCGACCCGGACGGCAGGCGGAGCACTGCGGTGCACGGCGAACGGGAGGATCAGAAGGAAGGCGATCATCATCAGCTGTGACGTCGTCATGTAAAACTGAAAGATCTCCAGGCGCGTATTCTCTCCCGGACCGCCGAGCAGGAGTTTGATCACGCCGACTGTCGCAACGAGCACGGCGGGGCCGAGCAGAACTCCCACGGCCCGCTTCGCATCGGTCCGGGAAGTGACACATGACGCAAAATAGTACACGACGGCAATGAGCAGAACCCGCCGCGACACGTAGAGCGATTCTCCGGGGCTGACGGAGAACACGGTCGCAAGGAACTCCGCCACGACATAGGCGAGGAAGAAGTAGTCGAGCGGGGTGGGCACGACAGACCACCGCTTTTCGAGGACCATCACCAGCGCCCAGCAGAGCGCCATCACTCCCAGGGCCAGCGAATTGACGGCGATCGAAATGAATGCCGATGCCAGAAAGAGGTACGACGCCCCCGTCAGCACGAGGGCGGTCTTCGCCGTGAACCTGTCGCGCAATTGGTCCATCGTCAGGCGCGGAATTGCAACTGGTAGAGTTTCCGGTAGAGGCCGCGCGTCTTCCCTATCAGTTCATCATGCTTCCCCGTTTCCACGATCTTCCCGTCTTCAATGACGACGATCCGGTCGGCGTGCTGGACGGTCGAGAGCCGGTGCGCGATGACGATGGACGTCCGTCCTGCCATCAGCCTTTCGATCGCTTCCTGAACCAGGATCTCCGACTCGGTGTCGAGCGCGGATGTCGCTTCGTCAAGGATCAGGACAGGCGGGTTCTTCAGTATCGCCCGGGCGAGGGCAAGCCGCTGCCGTTCCCCGCCGGAGATCTTGACCCCCCGCTCACCGATGACGGAGTCGTAGCCGCTGGGCATCTGGCTGATGAACGTGTGCGCGTTCGCGGCCCTGGCCGCACTCACAATCTTCTCGAGAGGACACTCCTCCAGCCCGTACGCGATGTTATTACGGACGGTGTCGTTGAACAGGAGCGTCTCCTGCGTGACGATGCCGATCTTGTCGCGGAGCGAACGGAGCCGGACCCGGCGCAGATCGACACCGTCGATCAGTATGCACCCCCCGGTCGGATCATAGAACCTCGGCACCAGGTCGATCAGCGTCGATTTACCCGCACCGCTCGGCCCCACGATCGCAACGACCTCCCCCTTCCGGATCTTCAGCGTGATCCCGTCCAGGACGGTCTCCCCGTCGCCGTAGCGGAAGGAGACCCCCTCGAAGCGGATGTCCGATGAGAACGCGGGGAGATCTACCGCATCCGGGGCGTCTTTGATGTTGGGTTCGGTATCGAGAACCTCGAAGACCCGCTTCCCCGCCGCCGAGGCCTCCTGGATCCGGTTGTTCACGTTGCTGAGCTCCTTGATCGGGGGCATGAGCTGGAACATCGCAAAGAGAAACCCGAGGAACTCGCTCCCCTCCATGCTTCTTCCCAGGACCTGCAGGCCCCCGTACCAGATGATCACACCGCCGGCCGCCGCACTGAGGAATTCCGTCGTCGGCGAGGCGAGGTTACGTATGTTCGTCACCCGGAGGATGGTCCGGAAATAGCTGTTGCTCTCCTTGGAGAATTTTCTGTTCTCGAACTCCTCCATCCCGAACGCCTTCACCACCTTCACCCCAGAGATCGTCTCGTGGAGAACCGAGGTCAGGTCCGCGATCCTTTCCTGTGCGAGTCCGCTCTCCTTGTGCACGCGCCGCCCGACGCCTGCGATCACGAGCAGAACCACAGGGAAAACGATAAAGGCGATCAGGGTGAGCTTCCAGCTCAGGACGAGACAGATTGTCAGGTACACCAGCAGAAGGAGCGGCTCGCGAATCATCGTCTGAAATGTCGCCGAGATCCCCGTGTTGATGACGGGGACGTCGTTCATGATCCGCGAGATCAGGTTCCCTGTCCGTTCATTTGTGAAGTAGGCGAGAGGAAGCTCATGGATGTGCCGGTAGAGCGAGTTCCTCAGGTCGCGCGTGAGCCCCTGTTCGACGTAGATCATCAGGTTCGACTGAAGGTACGAGAAGAGGTTCCTGAGAAGAAACGCAGCGACGATGATCACACAGATGTTGAAGAGCGAATCCGCGGGGTCCGCGCGGAACACGGCATGGCGGAACGCTTCCGTCGCGGCGTCTTTCGCCGCAATGAGCCACCCCGGCAGCAGCGACGACCCTGTCGCGGCGGGCGCGGACGCCTGCCCCGCCGCTCCACCCGCAAAGAGCGTCTGGAGGAGGGGAATGATGAGGTAGATCGACACGCCGCTGAAGACGGAGAAGAATATCGAACAGAGTATCGAGAGAGCCAGCGTGAGCCTGTAAGGGCGGATGAAACCGAGTATGCGGGCGTACGTGGTCATTGTTTCCGTTTGAGGGCGTTCAGCTCGAGGTTTGTGATCGGGGGAAGAATCCCCTTCCCCTCCTTCTCGCGCATCCGGTATTCCCACAGCTTTGCGTACATGAGCATCGCGTAGTTCGCATCGAGCATCGCCAGGACGAACCCGTGGAACCCGTCCTTGTACCCTTTGCGCGAGAAAAACATCCGGAGGAAATGCGAGAGGGGGCTCAGCACGAGATCATGCCAACTCGCCTCCTCGTCGCGATTGTTCTTCAGCCTGTTTGAGACGTGGAGCGACGTATACTCGTTCATTTTCTCCACGTACGCGTAGATCGTCGCGTACGTGTGATGGTAGAGGTACCCTTTCAGACGCCCCTTCTTTCCCCGGGTATTGAATCCCCCGTGGATCTCCTGGTGCTCGCAGTAATAGCTGTCCTTCCTGAAAAACCTGAACTGATAATCGGGGAACCACCCCCCGTGCTCGATCCATTTGCCGAACGCTTCGGGCTTCCGGATGAATTCGAACCCGGCGTATCCCCGGTCATCTGCGAGGACGTCCCTGACCTCCCCGGCAAGATCAGCCGAGACCTCCTCGTCGGCATCGATGACAAATATCCACTCACCCGTGGCGTAGCCGATCCCCCGTTCCACCTGCTTGCTCGTTCCGGGGTACTCATGCTGGTAGACACGGTCCGTATAACGCTTCGCAAGATCGACGGTCCCGTCCGTGCTGAATGAGTCAACAACGACGATCTCATCGGCCCAGCGGACGCTGTCAAGACACCGTTCGATGTTCTTCGCCTCGTTCAATGTCACGAGGACGATGCTGACCTTCTCCATAGCTTACTTCACCACGAGGTTGACGAGTTTGTTCTTCACGACGATCACTTTCAGCACCTTTTTTCCCTCCGTGTGCCTCAGCACGTCAGCGTCAGCCAGCGCAAGCTCCTCGAGTCTCTTCTCCGGCGTGTCGGCCGGGACATCGAGCCTGGATCGGACTTTCCCGTTCACCTGTACCACGATCTCCACGGTGGACCTGCGGAGCATCGCGGGATCGTACCCGGGCCAGGGCTCATATGCCAGCGTGGCATCATGGCCGAGCCTCCGCCAGAGTTCCTCGGCGATATGAGGCGCGAACGGCGAAAGCAGGAGCACGAAGGATTCGAGTATCTGACGCGGGCGGGCATCCGATTTCATCACCTCGTTCACAAATATCATCATTTGCGAAATCGCGGTGTTGAATTTCAGATCCTCTATATCATCTCCAATTTTCTTTACTGTATGATGATAAATCATTTGTAAATTGTTGCTTACAGGACTCATCTG
>DASVIU010000168.1:0-5037 GCA_036386275.1 Bacteroidota bacterium
AGTCGTTCGCCTCGAGATAGAGCTGTCCCAGGACCGCGTTGTACAGCTAGTGCCTGGAGGCGAGAGACTCCCATCCCTCGATTTTGTGGATCTCGTCAATTGCCGCTTCAGGCCCGTGAATCCGCCCCAGGACAACGGCCCTGTTCAGCTTCACGAGCGGGCTCCGCTTCATCGTCATGAGGGCGTCGTACAGGCCGGCGATCGCGCGCCAGTCGGTTTCCTCGAACCGGGGAGCCATGCAGTACTGGGCGGAGATCGCAGCTTCGACATGGTATTCGGACACCTCATCCCCTTCGGATGCCTTGCTCAGATAGAATTCCCCCCGGCGGATCAGTTCCCCGTCCCAGGCCGAGCGGTCCTGGTCCTGCAGGAGAACGATTTCGTTGTCGCTGTCCACCCTGCTGTCGAACCGGGACGCGTGGAAGCACATCAACGAGAGAAGCGCGTAGGTCTTCGGCCGGTCGCCGATCTTGTGCCCGGAAAGGAGGAGACAGAGGCGCATAGCCTCCGCGCAAAGGTCTTTCCGTATCAATTCGTCCGCTTTGCCTGAATTGTACCCTTCGTTGAACAGGAGGTACATCACCGTGGTAACCGTGTCGAGCCGGCCGGACAATTCCTTCCCCGCCGGTATCTCGAACCTGATGTTCTTCTCCCTGATGTACCGGCGCGCGCGGTAGAGCCTTTTGTTGACGGTCTCAATGTTTGTGAGGAGGGCATTCGCAATCTCCTGAATCCCGAACCCCGATATCGTCCGGAGCGTCAGGGGGACCTGCATCTCCGGCGGGAGCGAGGGATGACAGCAGGTGAAGATCATTCTCAACTGGCTGTCGGCGACTTCGTCGTCGAGAAACATCTCGTTCACTATGCTGGAAGCGGTGTATTCCGAATTCAGCAGGTAGGAAATGTCCTCGGAGAATTCGACCTGATGCCTGTTCCTCCGTATCGCGTCGATGGCCTTGTTCCTCGCAGTCACGGTCAGCCAAGCCGAAGGGTTCGGGGGGATCGGGTTCAGACGCCATTCATGAAAAGCCTTCTCGAAGGCCTCCTGTACGACATCCTCCGCCAGGGCAAGGTTGTGAACCCCGAAGAGGCGGGTCATCGCGGAGACCATCCTTCCCGATTCGTGGCGGAAGAGATGCTCGACAAGTGACGTAACGGAGTGATCCTGCCCACCTTCCATGTCACACCTGGAGCTGCTGTACTTCTCTGACTTCGACGATCCCGTCGTAGTCGAATATCGGACAATTCTTCCCAATCTCAATGGCTTCCGGGAGATCGTTCGCTTTGATCATAAGATAGCCTCCGACGATCTCCTTCCCTTCGACGAACGGCCCGTCAGTCACCACCTTTTTTCCTCCCCTGATCACCGACCCGCCTTTCGCCAGAGGCTGTCCTGCTATCATTTTCCCCTGTTTACCCAGATTCTCCATCCAGGTCTTCCATTTCATCATTTGCTGCTGGAATTTCTCGGGGGATTGCCTTGAGGCCTCCATGCCTCCCTCCCCCCCTGAAAAGTAAAAGGAATTCCTTCATGGCTCTTTCACCTCAGTGATGGTTGATTTTGAAGCGTTATGCTTTATAACGAATGAGGGTCATAAAACTGGACATGACGGGATATAAAATTATGCCCGGAATCGGTTGGAAACGGCTCACGCTGAAGGAGTGGAGGGGGCGGGGGTCAGGAAACCCCCAATTGTCAAATCCCGCGCCCGGGGTAGTAAACACCCCGGGGAGGGTTATAGTTCACAGGAGAGCGGACTGTCAGGTCCGCGGGATGTAGTCGGGGTAAAGCCTCTTTGTGCATTCCGGGCAACATCCGTGGGAAAACTGCGCATCGGTGCGTTCTATGAGATAGGCTTCGACGGATTGCCAGTACCCCCTGTCGTCCCGAATCTTTTTGCAGGATGGGGAGCAGACCGCTCAGCCGTTTGACGCTAACCAGCGCCGTCCGCAGTTCTTCGTTCAGACGGCAGAGTTCCACCAGATCGGCGAACCGCGCCACCGCGATCGCAATTGTCCGGTCCAATTCCTGCAGGCTTGTCGGTTTCACTATGTACCCTCCGACACCCGCGTCCCCCGCACGCGCCAGCAGCTCAGGGTTTTCGTGGGCCGTGAGCAGGACCACGGGTCTCGGCTTCGATTGCTGAATGCGCCGGGTCGCCTCCAGGCCGTCCTGTCCCGGCATTTCGATATCCATCAGGACGACGTCGGGGTCCAGCGTAAGATGTCCGCGAACCTGTCAAGCGAAGCAAGCGGGGCTCCATCGGCATGATCGTTGTCTGATACGTTGAACGGGAGTGGGATTGGGGTGGGTCCGAGGGATACATTTCCTGCTTTTTCGCGAGTCATATTACTCCTCCATCCACGAATCGACCTCGATTAAGGCGCGCACGTCAAACTTGTCGAGAAGGTACAATCTCTATGCCATGCAAAAACCATCATAGTTTGGCGGATTTCAACGGAATAGATCAGAATAGAATATAATTTCGCCAATTCTTGGAAATCCATCCCAAGGAGAGAGAAAGAGATTGTCGAGAGGATTAGCTCTTTTTTCATCCTTTTGTCCTATTCCCTTCCATAGCGTTCAGCAGTACAATAAGTCTGAATTCGCACCGGTGAAAACCCCTTCGCGAGGAGGGACATGCACTTCGACACGAACAAAGCGCTCCCCAGGTTCAATGAATAACGTTGCCGAAGTTCTCTCGGGAGTGGGCGTTGCGGTGGTCACACTCCTCCTGATTATCACCCCGGTCAGCATGGCCGTCTTTCATTCAAGCATCTGCGCGCATTTCAACAAAAGTGAGTGGAACCGGCAGATCTTGAGATCGTGCCTGTACCTGACAGCGATACTTGTCGTCTTTCTGGTGGCAGGTCATTTCGTCATGGTTGCCACGATACTTCCCACATTGAAATCCGGATTACGGAGGAACGATTGCACGATCCCCCGGATTCAGGACGATGTCCCTGATGATGGTGAGACCACCGGAGCAGGCAACGAGGGGACGACGGTTGTCATTGAAGTGGAGGGTCTGTGAGATGAGGTATGCCACGGCCCGCCTTTCGGGCGGGCCGCGGGGTATGCGTCATTTGCGGTAAGGAACTACTTCGCAACGTTGTCGTTGTGTTTCATTCTGTAGATTTTCCTGTTGGCACGATTCTGCTCGCGGGCGAGCTTCGCGCGTTCGGCCGGCGTGACGACGCCGTCTGCCTTTGCCTTCCTCTTGTCGGCCTGGATTTTTCCCTGTTGCCGTTCCAGACTCTTTGTCTCTCCCGCCGTCAATTCTCCGCTTTTCACGCCTTGCTCAATGCGAGCCTGTTGCTTTAATTGACGCTTTGTCACGCGCGGCGTTGCGGTCTGCGCCGATGCAAGAGCCGATCCGATGATCAACAGAGCACAGAGTACGATTGTTTTCTTCATGGCTTACCTCCGATTGTGGTTGAGAACGAGCGTGTTTGGTATCATGGCGGATACAGTTTCAATCTCCGTGCCAGAGAAGACCAGCTTGAATCTTCCCGAAACCGCGTTGCGGGGGGGCGTCCGGTGTATAGCGGAGTGGACAGAATGCTTCATATGACCTGAGGAAAGGGCGCTTGTTTGAATGGTTGCACCATCGGCATCTCATTTACCGGATTTCAAGGGAGACTGATTTCCGGATGCTTCTCCGGCCGAGGCTCAGAACCAGTGTCCGGCGCTTTGCGTCCCAGTTCCATCGATCGGAGCCGGCTCCTCCCCGTGCAATTTTCGTCCCGTCGATTATCACAGATGAAGGTTTCGCATGCCCGGACAGACTGACCAGGTAGGAACGATTCCCGGGCTGACCGGCATATTCCCCTTTCGCCGCTCCGATCGTAAATTTGCAGATGGAACCCGATAGCTCGCATGAGAGCGGAGTGAGGGCGCACTTTCCATGGCTGTAGTCGAGCGAGACACCGTCGTCCTCATACAGCGAAAAGTGGGAATCCCCGGGAGCATACACATCGACGATCAGAGAATCAAGAGGCCTCTGATCCGTATAGTCCATGTCCGGTTGCTGCGGGATGATGGACCCCGAGCGGACGAAGAGCGGGAGTGTTTCCAATGAACATTTCACCTGAAGACTCCGGTCTCCCTGATACCTGGTCCCCGTAAAATAGTCCACCCACTCTCCGGGGGGGAGGTAGACGTTGCGCACGCCGCTTGAATCAAGGATAGGAGCGACCAGCATTGCATCGCCGAAGTAATATTCGTCCGGATGGCGGTAGGCTTCCTCCAGATCCGGATGCACGATGTAGAGAGGGCGGAGGAGAGGGAGAGCTTCATCGTGGGCAGCCCGCGTCATCGTATAGATATAAGGAATGAGCCGGTACCGGAGCCGGAAAAGGTCGCGGGCGATTCGCACTCCTTCAGCACCGTACGTCCACGGCATGCGCGCGTTCCCTTCCATGGGATTCTCATGGGCGGAATGGAGACGGAGAAGGGGGCTGAAGACTCCGAACTGGAGCCACCGTGTGTAGAGGTCAAGGCTGATGTTCCTCCCGATGAACCCGCCAATGTCATGCGTGATATAGGGGATCAGTATGTTCCCCCCCTGCACAGTGTAGGGGACCTCGAATGCAAGGACGTCCCACTGGGCATACGTGTCTCCGGTGAAGAGCGCCGGGTACCGGTGACTCCCCCACCCGCCGTACCGGCTGAATATAAACGACCGTTTCCCGGTTTCCTGACGGGTGAAATCGTAGAAGACGCGATTCGACCACATCTGGCCGTTGAGTCCCTCCATTTCGGATGAGCCGCTCCCCCCGTCCACCCACCAGAAAGAGACCCCCTGGTCTATCAGCGGTTTGTGGAGGACATTCATGAAGACTTCGGCCTGGCGTTTCTCCGCAAGGTTGAACCGCATCCCCTCCTGGCGGATGACGTCGGTGATCATCGCGGTCGGTCCGGAGAGCCCTCCTTCCCCTCCCCAATCGTTCACGCGGAGCACGATCAGATTCTTCCCCCCCTTCCTGACGAACGGCAGTATGTCGGTCGATGTCAGCTCGTTCCACGAGGGGCTG
>DASVIU010000169.1:0-1929 GCA_036386275.1 Bacteroidota bacterium
TCGCGCAGAAGGGGCTCCGCGAGAAGCTTATCACACACAGGGAGAAAGCCTTCCTTTCGAAACACCTTGTCACCATCGATACGGCCGTTCCGCTCGAGCTGGATTTCCACTCGCTCCGGGCCGCGCCGCGCGACACATCCAGGCTGATCCGCCTTTTTTCTGACCTGGAGTTCAAATCGCTCGCCGCACGCCTGAGAGAGAGCGAGGCATCCGGCACGAAGCCCGCAGCTCCTCCCCCGGTGCTCCCTCAGGGGGAAGACACGCCCCGGACGCCTGCGGTGGCGCCTGCGGCGACACAGGCGCCACCAACAGACATGGGAACGGACAGGCACGAGTACACCTGCGTCACGAGCGCCGCAGCGCTGGAGGAGCTTGTCGGGGAACTCATGCGGAGCCGCCTGATCGTGTTCGACACGGAAACCACATCCACCGATGCGCTCCGCGCGGAGCTTGTCGGGATCTCGCTCTGCACGTCGGAACGGCGCGCCTGGTACGTCCCCGTCCGGTGGGATCCCGCCCCGGAGAAGGGGACGGGGCTCTTCGGCGGCGCGGCGGAGCGGGAGGTCAACAACACCGGGGCCGCCCTCTCCCGGGAGACGGTGCTGGGGAAGCTCGGGCCGGTGTTTGCGTCGCACGAGATCAGGAAGGCCGGACAGAACGTCAAGTACGACATGCTCGTCCTCATGAACCACGGAGTTGTGGTGAACGGTGTCGGGTTCGACACGATGGTGGCCAGCTACATCCTCCGCGCCGACGGGCAGCATAACCTTGACGCTCTCGCGCAGGAGTTCCTGAACTACCGGATGGTCTCCTACGACGAGCTCGTGGGAAAGGGAAAGCAGGTTCGCCACATCACGGAGGTCCCCCTGGAATCGGTCGTCCTCTACTCGGCGGAGGACGCGGACATGACGTACCGCATCAGGGAGCGGCAGATCCCCCGTCTCAGGGAGATGAATCTGCTGGGCCTCTGTGACGAGATCGAGTTCCCGCTCATCGGTGCCCTCGCGAGGATGGAATTCGAAGGGATAGGGCTGGACGTCCCCTGCCTGGAGGAGATGTCGAAGGACCTCGAGCGGCAGATCGAGAACCTTGTCACGGATATTCACCGCCAGGCAGGAGGGGAATTCAACATCAATTCCACCCGGCAGCTCGGCGACATACTCTTCAACACCCTGAAGCTCCCCACGGTGCGTAAAACGAAGACCGGGTTCTCCACGGACGTCGGGGTCCTTGAGACACTCCGCGGAATGCACCCGATCATCGACAACCTTCTCAATTACCGGCAGCTTACGAAGCTGAAGTCCACCTACATCGATGCACTCCCGTCGCTGATCAACCCAGTCACGGGGAGAGTCCACACCTCGTTCAACCAGACTGTCGCCGCCACAGGCCGGCTTTCCTCCAGCGACCCCAACCTCCAGAACATCCCCATCCGGACGGAGATCGGGCGATCGATCCGGAAGGCATTCATCCCCCGCTCGCCCGATTCGGTCCTGATGTCCGCCGACTACTCGCAGATCGAACTGCGCGTGATGGCCCACATGTCGGCCGACAAGAGCCTCATCGAGGCGTTCCGCAACGACGAGGACATCCATGCGTCGACCGCGTCGCGCGTGTTCGGCGTCCCCTCGACCGGAGTTTCTCCCGACATGCGGAGGAAGGCGAAGGAGGTGAATTTCGGCATTATATACGGGATCGGTCCGTTCGGGCTGGGCAACAGGCTGGAGATCACGCAGTCCGAAGCGAAAGAAATCATCGCGAGGTATTTCGAACGCTTCCCGAAAGTCAAGCAGTACATCAACGACACCATCGCCGGAGCACGCCGGGAAGGGTACGTCGCGACGCTCACGGGACGAAGGCGGTACCTCCCCGACATCAACAGCCGGAACCAGAACATCCGGGGGAATGCCGAGAGGCAGGCGATCAACA
>DASVIU010000170.1:0-2722 GCA_036386275.1 Bacteroidota bacterium
GATGTTCCAGTTTCTTGTATGTCGTCCCGCCGGGCATGAATATCGTCACCATCGCCCGGCGGGGACTCTCCGTGACATTCGGTCCGGCGTAGTGGAACGTCAGCCCGTCGTGGAACGTGCAGCTCCCCGCCTTCATCTCCACCGCGACGGGTGAGAATCGCTTGCGGTCTTCAGGAGGGAACATCCGGAGAAGCGTGTCCTCCGTCGCGTTCCCCAGGTCTATCGGGTCGCGGGGTCCGAGCTTGTGCGAACCGGGGATGAACGACATGCAGCCGTTTTTCACTGTCACATCGTCGAGCGCCATCCAGCAGCTGAGCGCCCCGGTCTGCTGCATGGGCCAGTAGACCCAATCCTGATGCCAGACCGTGGGCTTGCTGTCTTTCGGGTACTTGATCAACGCGTGGTCGTGCCAGAGCCGCACGCTCCGTGCACGGGCGAGCCGGCGTGCGATCTCGCCGATGCGCGGGTTCTGGACGTAATTCCTGACCGCGGGATAATGTTCCCAGAGATTGACCATCTGCAGGAACACTTTGGCGTACCCCGGGTCGGTACGGGGACCCTCGTTCCTGTCGTACTTGCGGCGGTCTTCCACCGCCGCATCGAGGGCTACACGTAACGCTTCCACCTCAGGGATCGTCAGGACTCCTTCGAGCCGGACATAGCCGTTCTCCTGATAGAACCGGACCTGCTCCTCCGTGATCGGATACTCGCCCATCCGTGACTCCCTCCTCTTCAGTGCTATTAATGGGTTGACATGTGCGGCATTCTCCACATAAAATCCGGGTCGATAGACGGTTCGTCACCGCCGTGGAGCTCCATGAGCCGGATCTTGTTTTCCAGAAGCTCGCCGAAATTCATGCCGTAGCTGTGCAGCGTCTCTCCGGAGAGGGCAACAGGCATAAACTCCACCTCCGATTCGCGCCAGAGCGCAAGGAGCGACCGCGCGTTTTCCGTCTCACTCGCAACCATCTCCCGGCAGAGGGACCGGCAACGCTCCTTCTCCTGCGGCGTGGCGGAGAGGATGTATCCGTGAACGGAAGCGGTCCATGCGAGCATATTCCGCAGCGTCATGGCGGAGGACCGCCAGGCCAGGAGCCGCGCGTGGAGGTCGGCAAAGACCGGGCGCCCCTCCCGGCCTCCCGGGAGACGCCGGAGCATCTCCCGGGAGGCGGCAATCCCCCTGTCCAGCGGGGGAAAGACGCGAGCGTCGATCACGTGCTGTTTCCCGGTCGCCTCCTCCACGCTCAGGAAATTCCAGAGCATATCATTGTTGAGGTCGACGCGGGCGGGGTTGTTGAACGTCGCAAGAAGGAACCGTTCGTAATAGGCCCGTTCCTGTTCCGGGATCGCTTCGATGTCCGGAACAAACGGTCGCACGCTGAGCCTGAACCAGGGAAATGCAAATGTGCCGAGGGGAACGCCCGCCGGGAATGAGCGGACCGATTCATCGGCGAGGAGCCACAGCTCGACGAGCGCGCGAGCGTTCTCACTCCCCGCCCAGCCCCCGGCGCACTGTGCGAGTATCTCTCCGATCGGCCGGGAAGGGAAGAACTGGAGTGAGCGGACGACTTCGCCGTTGATGTCGAATGGCGCGAGGGAGCAGGGAGACGGGGAAGCAAGGAGCGCCCGCGTGCCTTCGCCGAGCGCGCGCGTGAGGCTCTCGTAGACGAGGGCGGGGAAAGGAACGCCGATCACATTGCCACCCCCGAGTTCCACCCTGCGGTGTGTCCATGCGCCGACAGCATCAAGGACCGCCTGCTCTGCGGAGGAAACAGATTCGCTGAACGAGCCGAACTCGCCGGCATCGATCCCCTCTCCCAGCGAGGGGACGATGTACTTCCGCTCCGAGTAAAACGGGGCAATGTCGCATATCAGCCGGAATGCGGGATTCACGCCGGCGCACTCATCGCGGAGGAGCCGGTAGTATGTCAGAACGTTTTCCGCGGCCGCGCGCGCGATCTCATCGTCGCTCTTCCATTCGCGTATCAGGTACGGTCCGCCGTTCCTTCCCGCGTACAGCGAAGTGACAAATTCAAACCCGGCGCCGCTGTCGTTCGTCCAGACCTGGATGAAGCCGATCCCGGGCACCTCGCGGAGTATCGCCCTGACAAGCTCCCTGTAGTGGTCCTGTACCGCCGGGTGCGCCATGGCGAGCGTGTAGCGGGGCCGGAACGACTCGCGCGGGTGGTCGACCCTGGCTCCCCTCAGAAAGGGGTAGCGCCGCCAGAATTCCTCCGGCATCGATCGGGGAGAGTTGATATGCAGGCCGGGAACGAGCCCGTATTTCAGAGCCAGCGCGGCATTGGTCTTCAGGGCCGCAAGGTTCGCTTCCAGGTACTGAGCGGGGTAATACTCCCGCAGGAGGCTGCTGTCAACAAACTGATCGAGATCCGGGCTGTAATCGTAGAAGCAGGAGTAGACGTCGCCCGCAGGCCCGGTCTCATACGCGGGGCCGGCACCAAGGCTGTTGATCGACAGATGAGAGAACCCGAGTCGGGCCACCTGGCGGACGTATTCTTCACGGGAAAAATGGCGCGAGTTGCGGAGACTCCCCACGAGGAAATCGCTCAAGTTTCTGAGCCAGGGGAACGAAGGGCGGACCGTTCGCACACGATCGAATTCACCGGCGCTTGCGTCAAGCCACTGGTCGCGGACAAGGCAGAAGAGTGCGTAGAGCCACTCGGGATGTGAGGCCGAGAGTTTCCACAATCCTCCTTCCTCC
>DASVIU010000171.1:0-4625 GCA_036386275.1 Bacteroidota bacterium
TGTCTGCTGCGCGGAATTGGCTGGAATCAAAGCTGACCGGATTCACACATCATCAAGCGGGGGAGGAAGAGAGATGCTGAACGGAAAAGTCGCGATCATCACAGGCGCCTCGTCGGGAATCGGGGCCGCTCTCGCAGCGCAGATCTCGCGCGAAGGGGCCGTTGTGGTCCTGGCTGCCCGCCGGAAGGAGAAGCTCGAACAACTGGCCGGAGAGATCAACAATGCCGGGCAGATCGCGCTCCCCATCCCGGCCGACGTGACAAAGCGCAGTGATGCGGAAATGCTCGTCCGGACGGCGATCGAACGGTTCGGACGCATCGATATTCTGGTCAACAATGCGGGAAGGGGGCACTTCGCCAGCGTGGAGGACACGACCGATGAAATGATACGGAGCATGTTCGAGCTCAATGTGTATTCCCTCTGGTACACGACACGCCCCGTTCTCACACAGATGAAAAAGCAGGGGAGCGGCCACATCATCAATATCGCCAGCATGGCGGGAAAACTCGGGTACCCCTACAACAGCGCCTACGTTGCGGCAAAACATGCCTGCGTCGGGTTCACACATGCGCTCCGGATGGAGCTCATGGAAACAGGCATACATGCGACAGTGGTCTGTCCCGCAGGGGTCCTCACCGGGTGGGCCGGCGCTACGGAGGGGGGATCCATGCTTCCATTCTTCTCGGCCTCGGGACCGGTCATCAAACGTCTCGCGTCGGAACGGGGCATCTCGCTCCCGGCAATCGAGGGAGTGCTGCCGGCGGAGGATGTGGCCGGCCAAATCGTGAAGTGCATTTACAACCCGGTGGCGGAACTCTTCACGCATAAAGGATCTGCGGAATTCCTCCGTCTCCTCGCAGAGAACCGTGAGGAGGCGGAGAAACATCAGCTACCGGTCGTCCTGGGGGAAAGAGCGGCGTATGAACGTCTCAAAGCGTGAGATCCGCCGTCGCCAGGAACTTCGGAACCCGGCGATTGCGCGCCGCCTGCTCATAGGCGTATGCCAGTCGGATGAGCGTGGGTTCGCTCCATGCGCGGCCGAAGAATGAGATACCGACCGGAAGACCGAAAACGAATCCCGCCGGGACCGTCACGCTGGGATACCCGGCCACTGCGGCGGCTGTTGAGCTCCCCCCGATGTAATGGTCTCCGTCAATAAGGTCGGTCACCCACGCGGGGCCGTCTGTCGGGGCCACGAGCGCGTCGAGGTTAAACTTGTCCATCACCGCGTCGATCCCTTCCTTCCGGGAAAGCCTGCGGTCCGCATCCAGCGCGTCGAGGTATTCCTTCTCCGTGAGGGAGCCCTTGGCTTCCGCTTTCAGGAACGATTCCTGGGCGAAATACGGCATCTCCCTCCCCCTGTTCCGCTCGTTGTACTCGATGATCTCCTTCAGCGTATGGACCGGCGCACCGGGTCCCAGCCGCGCGAGGTAGGCGTTCAGGTCAGCCTTGAGCTCGTAGAAGAGCACCGTGTTCTCGGTATCATCGAATTTCCCTATCGTCTCAATATCGGCGGGATCGACAAGCACCGCTCCCTGTGCCTTGAGAACCTCCAGTGCACGGTTGATCACCACATCGACCTTATCGAGAAATCCGAAGTACTTCCTCACGACGCCGATTCTCGCCCCCTTCAGTCCCTGTGCGTTCAGGTGCTGCGTATAGTCCGCAAGCGCTTTCCCGCTGCTCTCACCCGACCCCTTGTCCTGATCGTCGATTCCGGTGAGAGCGCCGAGCAGTATCGCGGCATCGCGCACCGTACGGGCCATGGGACCCGCTGTGTCCTGCGAGTGGGAAATCGGTATGATCCCCGTGCGGCTCACCAGCCCCACGGTCGGCTTGATGCCGACGATGCCGTTGATGGAGCAGGGACTGACGATCGAACCGTCGGTCTCCGTACCCACCGCCACGGTGCAGAGACTCGCGGTCACCGCCGCGGCGGAACCGGAGCTCGAACCCGACGTGTTCCTGTCGAGCGCATAAGGGTTTTTCGTCAGTCCGCCTCTTCCGCTCCATCCGCTTGTCGAGTGGTTCGAGCGGATGTTCGCCCACTCGCTCAGATTTGTTTTTCCCAGGATAATCGCTCCGGCCCTGCGGAGCTGTTTCACAAGGAACGCGTCCTCCGGCGGCTTCGAACCCACAAGCGCCAGTGAACCGGCGGTGGTCGCCATCCTGTCCGACGTGTCGATATTATCCTTGATAAGGACCGGTATGCCGTGCAGAGGTCCCCGCGGGCCCTTCTCTTTTCTCTCCCTGTCCAGGCTGTCGGCGATCGAAAGCGCGTCCGGGTTCAGCTCGATCACGCTCCTGAGCTGGGGGCCCTGCCTGTCGATTGCCTCGATCTGCGCAATGTATGATTCCGTGATAGAGCGCGCCGTGTACTTGCCGGACTTCATCCCACCCTCGAGGTCCCCGATTGTCTTCTCGTCGAGCTCGGAAGCCGGGACCCCTGGAAGCGGACGAGCGGGGGGCGGGGTCTCTCCGACAAGCGTCCCTCCCGGCAGGGCCGCCATGAGCAACCCTCCGGAGAGACCTGTTCTGATGAAGCCCCTCCGGGAAATATGGCCATGCGCCTGGTCCCTGTTATCGATATTGTCCATGGTTCGTTTCTCCGAAGTTTGCGCCTTGCAGTTCCCGGTCCGGGCATCCTGCGCATGCCGCTCCGCCGCAACGTGGCTGGGTGACATGTCCCGGAGAATCTAGCTTGCGGCGGCGAGAGAGTCAAGGGACAAATGCCCGCCTCGAATGACAGATCGACTCGAACGGCGATGCCCGATGCCTCAGCAATAAATCGACTCCAACGGTGATGTTGACACCGAGGGAGTGGAGACGTATCTTGTACCGGGAATACGGGGCCACTCCGGATCCCCTGAACACTCAGAATCCCGCGCATCATAAGGGGCAAAATGGGATCCGAACCGAACGCGGCTCTGCAGAATTTTTACGAACATCGATATTTCCGGGATACCGCGCTCGCCGTCGTACCGAAGGAGGACGATTTCGTGTACGCGCAGGTCCTGCGGCAGCTGCGTCCGTACCTGAGACCGGGCCTGAAAGTGCTTGACCTCGGCTGCAACAACGGGAACCTGAGCATGTTCATCGCACGTGCGGGCTGTACCGTCGTCGGGATCGACCTTGCGCAGAACGCCATCGACAGTGCAAGGGAAAGCGCGGAGCAACTCGGCATTCAGGGGGTCACATTCTTCCGGATGGATTTTCTGAAGGAATGGGACGAGCCGGGTGCATTCGACCTCGTCCTGTGCAGTCATGTCATCGAGCACATCCCCGACGATGTCGGGTTCGTACGAAAGATCGGGTTTTCGCTCAAGGAAAACGGCGTGTTGCTTCTGTTTGTTCCGGCCCTTTCATCTTCCCTGTACCGTACAAACCTCCTGGTCCGCGGGAGATTCCCGCACGATGATGAGGTGGGGCATCTTCGCCGCTATACGGCTGAATCCGTTTCGTTCGTACTCGAACAGGCGGAATTCGGCATCCGCAAACGGGTTTTCCTCGACGGGATGCTGCGCGACTGGTTCCTGCTCTCCAAGACGCTTCGGGTATTCAACAGGGTTCTGGGGCTTCCGGTGGTCCGGAGGGCTTTCAATGGCTGTGACTCCCTCATGGCATCGGTGGCCTTTCCCGCAACCATCTGCATACACGCATCTCCCCTGCGAAAAACTCACGGAGACGGGATTTGACAATCTGGCCTCGCTCACTCAGAAAGATGATTCGTCGCATCCGCTGGCAGCTGATGGGTGCGGTGTCCCCCCGGCGGATTCTCGTGCGGACGCCATTCGGGGGGAGCATGATACTGTCCCATTCCGATGGCTCCGGCCCGCAGATTTTCATGGGAGAATACGAAAGCGATGAATCGCGGATTATACGCGAAACGGTCACGCCTGGCATGGTGGCGCTTGATGTCGGTGCGAACATCGGCTATTTCACGCTGTTGATGGCTCAGAACGTCGGCAGTACGGGGAAGATCCACGCTTTTGAGCCCAATCCCGTTATGCTGCACAGGCTCGAGCAGAATATCGCACTCAATCCGGGTGTGAGGGACGGGAGGATCTCTGTTCACCCCTATGCGCTCGGATCACTTGACGGCGAGGCCGAGTTCTTTTGCCCCGTGGAAGGGTTCGAAGGAGCCGGCGGTTTGCAGAATACCAATCGCGCTCCGGTGCTCTCTGTGAAGACGGTTCCTGTGCGGACGCTGGATACCGCCGTCCGGGAAGAAAGGATCGGTGCGATCGGCTTCATCAAAATGGATATCGAGGGGGGCGAATTCGGTGTCCTGAAAAAGGGGCTTCATACCCTGTCACAGATGCAGCCGACAATTCTGTTCGAAGCGTATGAAGGCAACACGGCGCCGTACGGCTACCGGGTGTTTGAAATCCTCGCGTTCCTGGAAGCGGCTGGTTTCTGTGTGCGGCAGGCCGGGATGAGCTACAATTTCATCGCAGTGCCGAAAGCCGGAAAGCCCGCCTGAATCCCCCCCCGTTGTTGCACAGCCCCGGCGTTCCCTCCGCCCTATCGTAGATCATACCGCAGAAAAGCCAGGAACGCGCCCGAGAATGCCATCAGCGAGAAGATTGCAAGCAGACCGGCGTCCATCACGGCGCCGGAGGCGG
>DASVIU010000172.1:0-3128 GCA_036386275.1 Bacteroidota bacterium
TCGTTCGTCTCTTTCCGCTGGAGGTTGATGATCACCATCACTTCAGTGGACACGACCGGCGTACCGTCTCCGGCCGTCGCGATCGACGGATTCGTCCTGATCATGTTGGCCGCGTCCCTGTCGATCTGGCTGACGAGCTCGGAATTCGCCGATCGCCGGAGCACGATCACGTTGTCGTCGGAGCCTGTGTCGATCATCGTCTGTTCCACGCCGTGTGAGAGCATGAGGACCGCGGCGAAGACGAAGACGACGAGGGCAATGCCCCCCAGTGTCAGGGCCGTCGTGAGCCTGCGCGCCCAGAGGCTCCTCCAGGTGTACGAAAGGGGTATTTTCATGATGTCAGTCGATTGATCTGAGTCCGTCAACGATCTTCATGCGCACGGCGCGTGTCGCTGGAAAGAGCGCGGCGGCCACGCCTGCGAAGAGGGCGACAACGACGGCGAGGATGATTGTAATGGTCTCCACGTTGAAGACGGGGAAAAAGGTCGGGAAGGCCTTTGCGAACCCGACCGCCATCGGGAACGTGAGGCCGAGCCCGATCAGGCATCCCGTCGACGCGATGACCATCGACTCACCGGCGATGAGGCCGACGATGTGCCGCGCGGAAAACCCGAGCGTCTTGAGGACGGCGTATTCCTTCGTCCGTTCCCGCGCCGCCATCACGATCGTGTTGGCCAGGACGAGAAGGATGATGCCGATGATGACGTACGACACCACCTCCAGAGAGTTTATGATGGCGCTCGACATCGAAACGAAACTCTGCTGGAACTCCCTTTCCGTTTCGGTCTTCGTGGACGAGCGGGAGTTCTTGTAGCGGTCATCGACCGCCTTTGCGACGCGCGGCATGTCCGCGGCATTGTGGACTGTCAGGATGTACCACCCGACAAAGCCTTCCCTCCCCGGCGACTCGACGTGCATCCGCTCGTTCAGGTAGTCCCAGTGGAAGAACATCTGTGTCTCGTCCGTCGACTGGTCCTTCCCCCTGTAGATCCCCCGTACCACGAACTCCCACCTCCCCGGGTAGATGTCCCCTTCCACCGGAATCAGGTCCCCCAGCTTGAAGGCGTGTTCCCGGGCCAGCTTTTCCCCCACGAGGCAGGCGTTCCGTTCCTTCTTGAATTCCGTGAACTGGTCTGCGGGCACGATGAACTCGGGGTAGACCGAAAAATATGTCTCCGGATCGACCGCGATGCGCGGGAAAAAGTTCTTCCAGTCGGCGGCATCCTTGTACACGCCCCCGAACCAGTTTGCGTACGAGACCTCGGTCACTCCGGGTATCTGCTGGATCTGCTGGAGGCAGGAATAGGGGAGGGGGAAAACGAACGAGACGGCCTGTCGCGTGATCATCCTGTTCTCGGACGACGCCTGGACGCCGGCGGACCAGGCGGTCACGATCGTCCGCATGAATCCGAACGACATGACCGCGATCGCCACCCCCACGATCGTCAGGAATGTCCGCAGCTTGTGCCGAATCGAGTTCTTCAATACCAGTTTGATGATGAACATGGAATCCCTCAGGTGGTCAGTTCGCCCTTGTCGAGGTGCATCGCCTTGTGCGCCTTTTCCGCAGCGCGCGGATCATGCGTGACCATCACGATCGTCTTCTTGAACTCCTTGTTCAGGCGGTCGAGCAGGTCCATGATCTCTCCGGCCGATACCTTGTCCAAGTCTCCCGTCGGCTCGTCGGCAACGAGGATCGTCGGATCGGTGACGATCGCGCGTGCGATTGCGACCCGCTGCTCCTGCCCCCCCGAGAGCTGCTTCGGGTAGTGATGGATCCGGTCACCGAGGCCCACGAGGTTCAGGGCTGCCTCGACGTGTTCCCGCTTCTCTTTCCGGGAGAGTCCCGTCAGCAGCAGGGGGAGCTCGACATTCTCGAACGCCGTCAGGACGGGGAGGAGGTTGTAGAACTGGAATATGAACCCGACGTGGCGCGCGCGCCACCGGGCGAGTTCGGATTCCCCCAGGAGCGCGATGTCGGTCCCGTTGACGACAACCTTCCCGGCGTCCGGACGGTCGATCCCGGCGATCAGGTTCAGGAGCGTGGTCTTTCCCGATCCCGATGGACCCATCAGCGCCAGGAACTCGCCTGTGGGGACGTCGATCGAAATGTCGCGGAGGACCGGGATCTCGATGCTGTCGCGCCTGTAGGATTTTGTGACGTGATCGACTTTGATCATCGTGCCGTTCTGTGACATGCTCATCTCCCGATTGACGATGGACCCTTATTTCGTTTTCACCTTCGTGCCCCCCGAGAGGGCCGCCGGCGGGCGGTTGACGACTGTTTCACCCTGCGTGAGCCCCTCCGTGACGACGGTCTGCGTGCCGAGCCGCTCCCCCGTGCGGACAGGAGTTTCGGCGGCTATCCCCTCACGGATCGTGAACACCACCTGCTTTCCGTCCCGCTCGGTGATCGCCGTCGAGGGGACCGTCAGCTTTGCCGGGGCGGACGCGGCCGAATCGGAGAGCTCCCCCCCGAGGAAGGCCACCTTCGCGCTCATATCCGGAAGGACCCGTTCATCAAGCCGGCTGAACGCTACCTTCGTCATCACCGTGGCCTTTGCGCGGTCCGCCGTCGGGACGATTTTGTGAACCGTCCCCCGGTAGCGCACATCGGGGTACGCATCGAGCGTGATTTCGCAGGGCTGGCCCACGCTGACGCGCGTGATATTCGACTCCGAGACATCCGCCTCCACCTGGAGCGATTCCATGTCCGCCATGGAAACAACCGCACCGCGTGAATTGGCTGACGACGCGAACGGTGCGACAATTTCTCCCACGTCGGCGTCCTTCGTGAGGACGGTGCCGTCGAACGGCGCCCTGATCCGCGTGTATTCCATCGCCACATCCGCCTGTGTGACGGCCGCGCGGGCGGAAATGATGTTCGCGCGGACTTTCAGGTATTGTGACTCCGCAGCGTCAAGATCCGCCTGGGAAGCGAGGTTCGATGCGAAGAGCTTCCTCGTCCTTTCCAGCGTGTTGCGCGTACCGAACGAATCGGCACGTGCTACCCCCAGGTCCGCCCTTGACTTGGCAAGTGCCGCCACCATGTCCTGGTCGTCGAGCCGTGCGATGATCTCCCCCTTCCGGACCTTGTCCCCCTCCTCAACGCCCAGGTACACCAGTCT
>DASVIU010000173.1:0-3707 GCA_036386275.1 Bacteroidota bacterium
GATGTTCCAGTCCCATCAGAAGGTGCTCGGGAAGTTCGGCGACAGGTTCGGCTACGAGTTTCCCATCCGGTACGATTTCCTCGATACGTTCGACGGAGGAAACCTCTCACTGCAATGTCATCCGCGCCCGGAGTACATCTACAGGAATTTCGGCGAACCATTCACGCAGGACGAATCCTACTATATCCTGGACTGCAGGCCGGGGGCGCGGGTCTTCCTCGGGTTCAGGGAAGGCGTGGACCCGGCGGCGTTCAGGGATGAACTGGAAAAGGGAGCACACGAAGGAACAAAGGTCGATGTGGAACGGCACGTCGCCACCGTCGGGGCCCGAAGGCACGACCTCTTCCTCATCCCGGCCGGGACGATTCACTGTTCGGGGGTCGACAACCTGGTTCTGGAGATCAGCAGCACCCCGTATATCTACACGTTCAAGATGTACGACTGGATGAGGATGGACCTGGACGGCGCCCCACGACCGCTCAACATCGCCCGCGCATTCGACAACCTCGCGTTCGAGAGACAGGGAGAACGGGCACGGCAGGAGCTCATTTCCCGCCCGGTGGTCATTGCGGAAGGCACCGACTGGAGACTGGTTCATCTCCCGACGCACCCGGACCACATGTATGACGTCCACCGGTTCGAGTTCTCGACGAGCGTGGAAGGAGACACGGACGGCTCCTGCCATGTGATGAACGTTGTCGCAGGTGAGTGGATTACGCTGGAGTCCGGGGGGGGAATGCGTCAGCAATTCAACTATGCGGAGACGTTCATCGTCCCGGCCGCGGCGGGGCACTACCGCCTCGTGAACGGCGGCAGGGGACCGGCAATGGTCGTCACAACGTTCCTCAAAGGGGATGCGCGGCCGTTCGGAAGACCGGAGGGGGGTATGTGACATGGTTGACCAGGTTGCTTCGGGCACGCCGAAGGCGTGCCCTCGCAATGACAGCGGGGCTCGCAATGACGGGGGGGGACTCGCAATGACATACAAAGGAATGCAATGACATCAGAGAAAACGAATGAGGGGCCGGTGGTGTATGTGGCGATGCTGAGCGCGGTGGCCGCGCTGTTAATCCTCCCCCGGATGGTGATCGCCCAGACGGGTCCGCCGAAAGTCGATTTCGGCTATTCCCCCGCCACGCATCTCACCGCCCTCTGTTTCCCGGCAGACTGGCAGAAGACCGTCATCACCGAGAGGGGCTCGCTCGGATACGATTTCGCCCCCGGCCCCTACGCCCGGCCGCTCACGGAGATCTCCATGGGGGCGAAGGAAATCGTCCTTACCCCGGAATGTCCCTCGATCCGGAACCCGCGCATTCCGATCGCAACGCTCCGTCTGAGCGGAACGGATGCACGCGCGCTCCTGGAGGAATTCGCACTCGACGGAAGGACCTTGGCGCACCCCTCCTCTTCGTTTCTGGGGGGGAAAATACGCCGGCTGGGGGGTCTGAACGGCGCCGCAGGATGGGCCAATCCGCCGGATTCCTGCGACCCCGCATTCCGCAACGTCGCATGGGGTACGAACAGGCCGATACTCTACCGGGTGCGTGTGCCGTCGGGGAGCGCCCGACGGATAGCGCTGGGCTTCTGTGAGCCCTACAAGGGGGCACGGGGGCAGCGCGTGCTGGACCTGCGCGTCGAGGGTGCAGCACCGATGACGATCGATGCGCTGAAAGACAACGAGAAGAACAGGCCGTATGTCTATTTCTTCGACGCACGCGATGAAAACAAAGACGGAGAAATTGCCATTGAGGTGCATGCATCGCCGAACGGCGTCGATCCCAATGTGATTCTCAACGCGTTCTGGGTATTCCCCCGGGGGAGGGGCATCACCGAAGAAGAGGTGATCAGGGGAGAAGGGACGCGCAGGGCCGAAATCTCCTGGACGTGCGGGCTGGAGAACGACCTGGGGACGACCTCAACGCGCGTCGACGGGATACTCGCCCATTTTGAAGGAAGAAGTCTTACTCCCATTGTCAGCGTCCGGACGGGGCGCACGCTCACGTTCGACGGGGGGACAGGAACACTCGGCGCACCCGGCCGGCCGTTCGTCACCGCCCGGCCGCCGTTCACGCGCGCGAGGAGGGAGGGGAACACGTGGACGCTCGAACTTCCCGAAGGGACGACGGACGCGCAGGTGTTCGTCCTGAACGGCGGAAACGCGCGCGGAACTGCAGCCCGGCTCCCGGACCTGAAGGAGGCACGGAAGAAGGCGGAGCACTTCTGGAAGAAAGAGGCCGGGCTCCCCTTCGGACGCATCACCGTGCCCGACAGCGCCATACAGTACGTCCTGGATGCGAGCATCCGGGACCTGTACCAGATCGCCGAGTGGGTGGACGGGCACTTCCAGTTCCAGCCGGGCCCGAGCGTGTACCGCGGGCTCTGGATGCATGACGAGGCATGGGACGTGTCGACGATGCTGGCGCTCGGGGATACCGCATCGGCGCGGATGTCGATCGAGACGGCGCTCAGCTATCAACAGACCGACGGGAGGATATTCCAGAGCGAACCCTACCCCATGTTGCGTGAGACCGGGCTCATTCTCTTCGCACTCTGCAACTACGCAAAGGTCTCCGGGAACACCCCGTGGCTGAAGAGCCACTTCCCTGCCGTCTGCGCGGCGGTGGGATGGATACGGAAAACGCGCGCGCTGACACTCGAGGATCCCTCCTCCCCCAACTACGGCCTCTTCCCCCCCGGGTTCACCGACGGCGGGATCGGGGGACTTGCGGCGGAATACGGAACCACATTCTGGTCGTTGAACGCAATCCAGGCTGCATCACGTGCGGCGGCGTCGATCGGAATTCGAGACAGCGCCAGGTCGTGGAGTATGCTTGCCGATGAGCTCATGATGTCGTTCAGGAGAGCATCAACGCGCGACGCAAGGCGCGACTCCCATGGCAATCTCTATCTCCCCATGAGAGTCGGGGATACTTCGTCCACCACGCTCCCGCAGCAGGCGAACTGGGGGATACTGGACGGACAGGGATTCGGGCATCTCTTCCCGTACGCGGACCCGGTCCTGAACGGTACGCTTGCCATGCTCGATGCGAACACAACGGAAGGGATCCACCAGGACGTCGGATGGCTGAGGAAGGGGGTGTGGCCGTTCTTCACGGCCCAGGAAGGGATCGTCCACATGTACCAGCGGAACTACGCGCGGGGAGCGGACATACTGTACGCCGTCGCCAATCATGCCTCCCCGCTCGGGACGTGGCTGGAGGAACAGCTTCCGAAGGACCTGGGGACGCGCACCGGGGGGGACGCCTCCGACGCGACAGCCGGCTCTCTCTTCATATTGCTCCTGAAGGACATGATTCTCACCGAGCGGGCAGATACTCTGGAGGTCCTGGGGGGAGTCCCCTCTTCATGGTATGTGCCCGGAGCCCGGATGCGCCTGGACCGGGTGCTGACGGAGTACGGACCCCTCTCCCTCGATCTCTGTGTCTCAAGTGACGGGGAACGGTGCACGCTCTCCGTGGGGAAGATCCCCCGGAACAGGCGCTGTACTATCCGGATCGATCTCGAAGGACTGAAAGCAGCCGGATTCAAGTATGAGGACGGGGCCGGGCTCCCTCAGACACGGGACATCCCATCGGGCGGGGAGATACGGATCGCATTCACGGCGCCCAGCAGGTGAGCAGCCGGCTCACAGACACTGGTGATATGGCCGGGAGAAGGGACTGGAGATCCGTGTAGCGGGGGAGCGG
>DASVIU010000174.1:0-3269 GCA_036386275.1 Bacteroidota bacterium
AAAGTGAAGGGGCCCAACAAGGGAGTATTTGCCGAAACCTCCGGGGGAGATATCGAGATCGTCGTTTCAAAATCGACGGCCGCGAACATCGACGCAGCCACGAGCGGCGGGAGCGTCCATTTCGATTTTCCCGTGACACTCTCGGGTCAGATCGACGAGAGCCACGTCCGGGGGACGCTTAATGGCGGCGGCAATACGATCCACGCGCACACATCGGGGGGGGACGTCCGGTTCCGATCGGCGGATTGAACCTTCTGTCATTGCGAGCGAAGCGAGGCAATCTGGTATACCCTGTCCCCTTCTAGAACGAGCTTCTCTTCATCCCCGCGAGGAACGCCCCGATACGGTCCTGGACACGCCTGTACTCGCGGGCCCGGAGGGGGAAGTGCTGCATCAGAATTGAAAAGGCGAGTTCTTCCCCGTCGGCGGTCGTGACGTATCCGGAGAGGGAGGAAACTCCTTTGAGAGTCCCCGTTTTGGCGCGCAGGTTCCCCTGTGCCGGCGTGCCCCGCATCCTCGCTGACACGGTGCCGCTGACACCTGCGACCGGGAGTGTCTGGTACCAGGTCCGGAACATCTCCGTCCGCCTCCGCATCGCCGCAAGGAGCGTGGTGACCGCCCCGGCGGAAGTAAGGTTGTACCGTGAAACGCCGGAGCCGTCGGCGATCACGGTGCCCGTCGTGTCGATGCCGATCCCCGCAAGAAACAGCCTCACCACTTCCGCCCCCGCCGCCGCAGACCCCGGTATCCCCGTCTTTTCGGCCGCCATGGTCTTGAGAACGTTTTCCGCGGAGAGATTGTCGCTGACGAGATTCATGTACGTGAGGACTGAATCGAGCCTGTGCTCGCACCTGGCGATCTCCGGTGCGCCGTGCGGCACGGTGTCGAGGAGTATCCCGTTGCACTTGAGTCCCCACGCCTCGAGTTTCTCGCGGAGGACCGTCAGCGTGTACCAGTGAGGGTCGGCGATGCTCAGCGTGGCGTCGATAAGCGTATCGCGGGGCGATATCGAACCTTTCACCGTGATCGAATTCAGGTGTTCCCGCCAGTTTCTTGAGACGTCGATCGTGCTCCTGGAACCCGCCGTGTCTGTCGTTGCGGTGTTTTCGATCTGCACGTAGGACGTAGGAGGGTCGACTTCCACGCGGGCAGAATCCCCCGGTCCCTTTCCGGGGCGCACGAGCACCCGCACAGTGTTCCCGTTGAGCGAGAGAGGCGATATAGACATCTCGGTCGGATCCGGCTCGCCATCCCATGTCCAGCCTGACCCCCTGGTGAGATCGTCGAACATCGACAGGTCTCCTGCCACGGTCCAGGTGGAGTTCAGATGTACCGCGCCCCTGATCGCAGCCGCGAGCGTATCGAGGTCCTTCGTCGTCAGTATCGGATCGCCCGAGCCCCGGACGATGATCCGCGGGGGAGCCGACGTATCCACAAAGACGCGTGTCCGGAAGAGGTATCCCCCTCCGAGCTCGCTCAGCGCGCATGCGGATGTAAAGAGTTTCTGGTTGGACGCGGGGGTGAGTGCAAGACCTCCGTTCAGGTCGTAAAGCGTTTCCCCCTCCGTGAGCGAGATGATCCTTATGGCGGCGTTGGAGGGGGGAAACAGTGTGTCCGGCAGGAACGCATCAAGTGCGCGCTTCAGTCCCGGGTACGGCGAAACGCTCGGGATTCGCACCGAAGGTTCGTGCGTGGCCCGTTGCGGCGAGATTCCGGGAGCACAGCCCGCAAGAAGGAGAAGGAAAAGGGCGGCGGAGAGACGTTTCATTCTTCCAGTTTATGCGATTTAAGCTGAAAAGCAAATATTGATTGCAACGCGTTTTCTCTCTATATTACACAGTATTTCCAGTTCCCTATCATACACCGGTGTGTGATGCTTGGCGTTTTGAAGAAGATGTTTGGCAGCAAGCACGAAAAGGACGTCAGGGCTCTCAGTCCCAAGGTGGACGAGATCAACGCCCTGTACGAGGAGTACGGCAAGCTCTCCGACGAAGAGTTGCGTGCGAAAACGGGTGAATTCCGCGCCCGTATACAGGAGGCGCTGAAGGAGACGGATGAGGCGCTTGCAGCGAAGCGCGCGGAACTGCAGAAGGACGCGGACCCTCCTGTGCGGGAAGGGCTCATGGATGAAATTGCCGCCCTGGAAAAGGAAAGGGATGAGATCACGTCCGACATGCTCGAGGAGCTTCTTCCGGAGGCGTTCGCGGCGGTCAAAGACGCCTGCCGGCGGCTGGTCGGGACTTCGTTCGATCTTCTCGGGAATGTCAGCATGTGGGACATGGTCCCGTTCGACGTCCAGCTCATCGGCGGCATGGTGCTCCATCAGGGGAAGATTGCCGAGATGGCCACGGGAGAAGGGAAAACGCTCGTGGCGACAATGCCGGTGTACCTCAACGCCCTCCCCGGCCGGGGAGTGCACCTGGTCACTGTCAACGACTATCTGGCCAAGCGTGACAGCGTCTGGATGGGGAAGGTGTACGAATTTCTCGGCCTGACCGTCGGGTGCATTCAGAACTCCATGGACTCATTCCAGCGGAGGAAGGAATACGCCTGCGACATCACCTACGGCACGAACAATGAATTCGGGTTCGATTATCTCCGCGACAACATGGTTGTGGACAGGGCCGACCTTGTCCAGCGGGAGTACTACTATGCGATCGTCGACGAAGTCGATTCCGTACTTATCGACGAGGCACGGACGCCGCTGATCATCAGCGGTCCCACCAAGAGCGAAGACCACAAATTCAACGAGATGAAATCCCCCGTCGAGCGGATAGTCACCGCCCAGCGGAATTTCGTCTCGAAAATCGTCGCAGACGCCGAAAAGCTCGTTGCCGACGGGAAAGAACAGGAGGCGGGCATTCTCCTGCTCCGGGCGTTCCACGGGCTCCCGAAGCACCCGAAGCTGATGAAGATCATGTCGGATCCGTCGAACAAAAAGCTCATCCAGCAGACGGAAAACGAATACATGCGCGACCAGAGCCGCCGTATGCCCGAAATCGACGACGAGCTCTACTACGCCATCGACGAGAAGAACCATCAGATCAATCTCACCGAAAAGGGGCGCGAGTACCTGACCCCCATCGTCGGAGACAGGGACTTCTTCGTCCTCCCCGATCTAGGGACGGAGCACAGCGTCCTCGAAAACGACCCGTCGCTCTCGAAAGAGGAAGTGCTGCGCCGGAAAGACGAGGTTAACCTGCTGTACTCCGAGCGGAGCGACAGGATCCACACGGTGTCGCAGCTGCTGCGGGCCTATTCGCTGGATT